>JAJDYK010000353.1 GCA_022825185.1 Candidatus Latescibacterota bacterium
GAACTTTGGACAGATGCAATTTTTTCGCTTGCAGGCTCACGTGGTTGGGGTCTTGGGCAAAGCGCGTTAGTGCTTGTTCCAAGTGGGCGTCGAGATCAGAGGCGGTAAAGGCTTGGTTATCCAATTGCGGGCAGCTCAGGGCCGCGCAGTTGACTGCAAAGTGAATGCGCGGCTCTTGGTAGGTTGGGCGAATAATTTTGTTTTCAACGTGATCTAGGGTCATCTCGCTCCCCCCAGCGACAAAGGTCTGGCGGTTGAAAAAGCCGTTTAGTACAAAGGCATCCTTGACACTGGCGATGGGATAGGCGTCGATGACGCCCCGCAGGGTAAAGGCGTTGTACGCATTGATCCAGTAGGCTAACTCGTGTTCGCGAGTGGGAAATCGGTCGGGGTGGCTTGCTGGGCTATAGAGGCCGAGGCTATCGACATAGGCGTCGAGTTGGGCGCGGTTTTTGGTTAGGGTAGCGTAGCGAACCAAGCCTTGATCATTGACGTACTCTTGTAGTACTTGGTCGAAGGAGCTGTGGTCAAAGGGAGGGGCCGCGCAAAGGACGGCTGGGATGAGCAGGCACGAGAGCAGAAAATAAAGTGAGCGCATAGTTTTTCCAATGGGTTCGGATGGAGATAAGAATGTATGGCTAGACCAAATTTTGTGCTAATTACGGCAGATGATATGAACTGGGATGCGGTGGGGGCATTTGGATGTCCGACCGAGGGAACAACGCCCAATATCGACCGCTTGGCCGCCGAGGGATTGCGCTTTCAGCGCGGAGCAGTTACCCCATGCGGTGCGTGCAAAATGCGCGGTTTGGTTACATTTTCAACCCTTGGTCTGATGGCGAGCGGGCGTTTCGCAATGAGTCCCAGAATGGTCGGTCTTGGCAGGCGATGGAAGCAGCAGCGGCTAGCGATCCAGCATTGGCGGCGCGCAATCATTTGTTTACATATCGCGTGCTGGAAGAATTTTACGACTTTGCCAACGACCCCAATGCGCTGAACAACCTGATTGATGATCCCAACTATGCCGATGAAATTCAGGGTCTGAGAAATGCGCTTGAAGCATGGATGGTGGAGACAGACGATCCGGCGCTCGAAGCGTTTCGCAGTCGCGCCTCGCGGCAGGCACTGGATGATTTGATGGAGCACCTAGCGGATACAATTGGCAAGCGTGCGGATGAATAGGTGATGGACGCCATTCGACGAGAAGGGGCCATTCTTTGGGGCCTAGCTCTGTTGTGGCTGTTGCTCTTTGCGGCCTCTATGCTCTACCACACAGGCGGTCGCTTGGCCCTGCCGCTGGACGATTCCTTCATCTATTTCCAATACGCGCGACAAGCGGCCCAAGGGCACTTCCTCGAATACAATACCGGGGCCGAGCCAACGGCTGGCGCGACTAGTCTGCTGTACACCTTGCTGCTGGTGCCGGGCTTTTGGTTGGGGTTGGATGGGATGGGGATTGTGCTGTACGCGTTGGTGTTGGGGGCTATGTGGCTGGGATTGAGCGCTCGGCTGCTCCTGTTGCTAGGCCGCAAGTTGAGTGGGTCTTTCAGCGGCTGGGTGGCCGCGGGGATGTTCTTGTTGTGCGGCCCACTGCTGTGGGGGTACTACAGCGGCATGGCGATCGGCCTTTTTGCCTGCGCCATCTTGCTGACTCTGTATCTGTACCTAATAGAAGACCGTCGCGCTCCACTGGCGGCGACCTTGTTAGTGTTAGCACGGCCCGAGGGGATCGTCTTGGTCTTGCTGCTGCTGGCGCTAGTCGCCTATCGCCGGGCGTTGCATTGGCAGTGGGGGGTGCCTTTGGGGGCATACGTGTTCCAGGCCCTGCTGCTGGCTTGGTGGACGGGGGAGGCTGGGGCGTCTGGAGTCGAAGCCAAATGGCGCTTTGCCGAACCGCACGGCTCGTTGCCCGAGCAGATAAGAGCCGTCTTTTTTGACTTCGCCGAATTTGTTAAAGGAATTCTCGCTGGGTCGCTGGGCCATCAGACTAGCGTCAATTTATATGCGTACGACGGCAACTATCGCCGCATGGTGTTTGCCCCGTTTATCGCGCTCTTTGTTTTGGCCGAGCTAAGCTATCGGCTCTGGGGCGAGTTGTCCGAGAGGAAGCTCGGAGTGGCGGCATTGGGTGGGGCGTGGTTTGTCGGTGGCGTTTTACTTACCTGCACTCTAGTCGAATACGACGCCCACTTCAATCGCTACCAGCAACCTTTCTTGCCGCTCTACATTCTCTTTGCCGCCTTGGGTTTGGGGCGCTTGGACGCGGTTGGGGGGGAATGGGGTATCAAGTTGGCGCGGGGGTTGGCTTGCTTTTTCGGTTTGTGGGGATTGATGTCGGTGGGATTTTTCGCGGTGGCGTACGGGGAAAATTGCAGCGATATCCGCAACCAGCAGGTCGAGCTGGCGCGCTTTATAGACGCCGAGTTGCCGCCCGACGCGCGCCTCGCCGTCAACGACGCTGGTGCCCTGCGCTACTTCGGCGGTCGCCAAACCATTGACTTAGTCGGATTGACCACGGCCGGGAACAGCGCACCTTGGCGGCACGGGAGTGGGTCGCTATTCGAGCGCTTGGAAGCCATGCCGCCGGACCAACGGCCGGAGTACTTCGCCATTTTTCCCAATTGGTTCAATTTTCCCGAGGGTCTCTTTTTGCAACCGCTGCACCGCATTCGCGTTTTTGAGCCATCGATTATAGATGCGGAGAAGGTGTTGTATCAGGCGCATTGGGCCCCTGATCTCAGCGGCGAGGCCATCCGCAACCGGACGCTCTTAGAGGAGGGTTGGCGGGTGGTCGATAAAGTAGATGTGGCCGATTTGGCAAGCGAACGTCGGCACGGCTACCAATCGACGGTGTGGGTGCCCGGTAGCGGGGAGGCGAATCTGTTGATGGCGCTGAATTCTACCGACGATCCCCAGGCTGTGTACCTCGATGGGGGGCGGACGGTAACAGGGGGTGAGCGAATGGAGGTGGCGCTGAATGCTGGGCGACCGGCGATGGTGATTATGCGGACGGTTACGGGGATTGCCCAGCACTTTGCGGTGGTGGCTAATGGGAAGAAGATCGCTAACGTGGAACTGCCGGGGGGGCGGGGTCGTCAGTGGCTCGAATTGGCCGTCGGCCAGATACCGGCCTCAGATGTGCATGATCGCGTCGAGATTGAGACGCAGCCGATTCACTTTGGCGGCGATTTGCGGCCGATTGTTTCGTTTCACTATTGGGTTTTGCAGCGGTGACGCCGTGATTGACAATAATTGAGGAGAAAGCCGATGACCGCAACGTCTGCGATCCATCCGGGAGAACATTTGGCGGAGATTTTAGAAGAGCTCGGCATCAGTCAGTACCGTCTGGCCAAAGCCATCGGGGTGCCCCCAATACGAATTAATGAAATCGTCCACTGCCGCAGGTCGATTACGGCAGACACAGCACTGCGGATCGGACAAGCCCTAGGGATGACCCCCGAGTTCTGGCTGAACCTCCAGCGGATGTACGACCTTGATCTCGCTCGCGCCTCGATTGACACCAGTGCTATTGAGCCGCTCGTCGAGGTATCCTCCGTTTCCTAGGAAGTGATCCAGCGAAATAATTGATTCACGCCGCATCCCCGGTAGTCTCGAAGCGGATGCTGAGTCGGGTGCCGGTGGCTTGAGCGATTTTCTCTAGGGTCTTGTAAGATGGATGGACGCGTCCGCTCTCAAGGCGAGCGACGACGGATTGCGTCGTCTTCATACGCATGGCGAGTTGTGCTTGTGTGAGGCCAGCTTTGGTACGGGTCTCTATCAGCAAGCGAGCCAACTCGAACTCTGGTCCAAGCTCTTGGTATGCTTTTCGGTACTCGGGTGTTTGGAGCCATTGTTTATGCAAGTCGCTGACTTTGCTCATGGCAGTATATCAACAGGGAGGGTATTAAGCTCCGCGTCCACAGTCTTACTCAATGTTTCAACGCTCCAACTCACGACATCAGTATAGCATATTTGCTATGCTGATGCAATTTGCCAAAGTTCTTCGCAGCCTGCATTCGATGCCTATCAATGCTTCCCTACGTCCTTCTCCGCCGCTTCGGCTTGGCCTTGGCCGTCAGCGGCACTAGCATTTTTTCGTACAGTCCAAATAGATGCTCGACGCACTCGCGCTCGGTGGTGAAGCCGCTGCGGCGGTAGAGTCTATCGACGGCGCGGTCGAGGGCTTGGTGTGCTTTGCGGAGATCGGCGGGCATGAGGTCGGGGTCGTAGAGGTCGGCCAGCGTTGCGTCGGGATGGTTGGCGCGGGCGGCGAGGACGGCGTCGGCGTGAGGCGCGAGGCGTTGTAGGCGTTCTGCGGGGACGGGAGGCAGGGGGAAGGTGTTGTACACGAGACCGATGGAATAGCGGTAATCGCTTTTCAGTCGTCCGCCGATGTAGCGCAGCCAGCTTACGTGCATGGCGGAGGTGAGCAGGGCGAATAGAGGTTTGCTGGCGTTTTCCACTACTTCCACAGCATCGCTTGGAATAGTCGGTGGCTCCATCCAAGCAATGGGGACATATTCCCGCCGTTCTGAACTGACCCTCGGCACGACCAAAAACGGCGCGGTAGGAATGACGTTGACGTGGTAGAGCGTCGGCGTCTCAGCTAGTGCTTGGGTCGGTTTGCTTTTGCTTGCCAACCGATAGGCGCGGACAGCGGCTATGCGTTCGCGGACTTTTGGCAGCGTTTTCAGCACTTGGGGCGGCGTGTCGGCCAAGTGCAATATCCAGCGCTCGCCACCCTGCAAAAACTCACGGCTTCCGACAAAAGGCCGCAGATACGGCTCGGCATCCGGTTCTTCTCGTAGAAAAGCGGCGCGCTCGTCGGCGTTGAAAATGTAGTGACCTCCATCAATGGGCTTGGAGCCGATGATAAGTTTCGGCAGCCCATTCAGAGCTTGGGCCGATTCTTTTACCACAACCCGCGAGTCGGCTAGTCCGCCAGCGTCGAACAGATAGGGCGAGAGAGCCGCATGTTTGCTTTCTTGTGGATCGCTCTTAGGCCCGTCGTAAGCAAACAGCCGCTTCTCGCGCGGCGCATCGCCCCGTTTAGCCAGTCCGATAATGACGACGTGAACGTGCGCCATGCCGCGAGCGTCCGATCCCCAAGCAAAGGTGCGATGGGCAAAGGCGATGTCCAGCTTGCAGCGGTCGAACAAGATCGGCCAGAGTTGCGCGACCTGCTCGCCTTGCGTGATGGAATTGGTCGCCACAAAGCCGATCCGCGCTGCGCTCTGCTGCACGTATTCGCCAGCCTTGATAAACCAAGCGGTGACGTAGTCGAGCGTGCCGCCGCTTTTGCCCAGCGCGGCGATGCGCCGCACCTGTTCGCGCTGCTCGGGTGCTTGGAATTTTGCGCCTATAAACGGCGGATTGCCGAGTACGTAGGAACATTTCTCCGGCGGCAGCAGTTTGCTCCAGTCCGTCTCCAGCGCATCGCCGTGCTGGATGTGTGGCGACTTCTCCAGCGGAATGCGCGTGTACGTCTGGCCGAACTCCAAGCTCAGCCGGTTGTTCATAATATGGTCCATCATCCACAGCGCCACTTCGGCGATGTGTGCGGGGAACTCGCCCAACTCGATACCGTAAAACTGATCCACATCGACCACCGAAAGCAGTTCGGCTAAAACGTCGAGCTGGCCGTGCGGGCGAATCTCTTTGAGTACCTCGATTTCCAACGCCCGCAACTCGCGGTAGGCGATGATGAGAAAATTGCCGCAGCCACAGGCCGGATCAAAAAATCGCAGAGTGCCAAGCCGCTGCTGAAAGGCGATGAGTTCGGGAATGCGGCGGTTGTCGCGGCGCGACTGGAGGCGGCGAAACTCCGCGCGCAACTCGTCGAGAAACAGCGGCTCAATGACCTTGAGGATGTTCTGTTCGGTGGTGTAGTGCGCGCCCTGAGCGCGGCGCTCGTCCTTGTCCATCACCGACTGGAAGAGCGAGCCGAAAATCGCCGGGGAGATGTCGGACCAATTGAAATGGCAAGCGTCGATAAGCCGCTGGCGCATGGCGGAATCAAACGACGGAATGAGCAACGGGTCGCGGAACAGGTCGCCGTTGACGTAGGGGAAGCGGGCGAGGTCTTCGTCGAGGGTTTTGGAACGGCGGTCTTCGGGCGTGTTGAGCACTTGGAACAATTGCGCCAGCCAGCCGCCGAGGTCGGAGCCGTCTTCCCGCGTCCGATTTTCCAACAGGTCGAGGAAAATGTCGCGCGGCTCGAAAATGCCAGTGTCATCGGCGAAGAAGCAGAACACGATGCGGACGAGGAATTGCTCTAAGTCGTGGCCGGTGTAGCCGGAGGCAGCTAGTGCGTCGTGCAGGTCGCCAACGCGCTCGGACGCTTTGATGTTGACTGGGTCTTGGTCGCGGAAGGTCCGCTTCTGCACGCCCAAGATGAAGCCGAACTTTTCGACGTGATTGGGTAGGTCGGCGAGGGCAAAGGCGACGCTTTCGTCTTCGTCGAGGTCGTATAGCTCAAACGTCGCAAAGTCGCTCAGCAGAATGTAGCGCGGCAGGTCAGCATCTTTGAGGCCGGGAAAGTAGGACAAGGCTTGGGTCTTGGCCTTGGTGAGATCGCGACCAGCGCTTTTCTGCTCGACTAGCAGTACGCCTTTCCAAAACAGGTCGATAAAGCCGCGTCGGTCGCCGAGCAGTTTAACGGGTTCCTCAAACGCGGCAACTCGGCGCACAGGAACGCCGAAGATTTTGAAAAAGTCGTTGTAGAAAAGCTGGGTCTGTCCCTTTTCATAGCCTGCGTCTTTCCAGTCTTGGGCGAATTGGGCAGCGCGGGCGCTAATCTCGTTATAGGACAATCTCATGTAGTCTGAGCCTTTTATTTGCGGTACGAAGTAAGGCCATAGCTTGAGACAGCGCAGCGGCTAAGTCAAGGGAGCGAGAGCCATGCCAGCACCGGGGATTCCGGCTATATTGGTAGTATGCGGACCCTAGGTATCGGCGCGGTGCAACTGAGGCGAGAAGAAGCCATCCTCTGGGCGATCCTAATCGCCGCTCTCGGTGTGCGCTTAGCCTATCTCTACCAAGCGGTTGACACGCCGCTCTTCGACGTCCTCCTGATCGACTCCGAATTCTACGACCGCCGCGCCCGGGCCATTGTCGCAGGCGATTGGCTGGGCGACCAGCCTTTTTTTATGAATCCATTTTACTCCTACTTTTTGGCCGCCATTTATGTGCTGTTGGGGGCTGAATACTGGTGGGTTGGCTTGGTGCAGGCGGCGCTGGGGACGGGTAGTTGCTATTTGATCTACGCACTGGGTCGGAAACTGTGGAACGCGCAAATTGGCCTGTTGGCTGCTGGCATGGCGGCGATCTACCAGCCGTATGTGTTCTACGACGGGGCGCTGCTGACCGCCGCGCCGATCACCTTCTTGAATCTCGCGGCCCTGTATTGCTTGGCGCACGCGCAAGGTGCGGCGCGTTGGCTGTGGGGCGCGGGCCTGCTGTTGGGGCTTTCGGCTACGGCGCGGCCCATGGTTTTGCTGTTTGTTGCGGTGGTTGCGGGCTGGTTTGGCGCGCAGGGGGGGCGGCGCGGATGGCGGCGGTGGGGATTGGTGGCCGCGGGTTGTGGTCTCATAGTCGGCACAGTGGCTTGCCGCAATTATCTCGTCGGCGGGGAGTGGCTGCTGACCACGTCCTCAGCCGGGATGAATTTCTACGTGGGCAATCACCCCGAGGCCAATGGTATCTACGCGCAGGTCGATTTCCTGCCCAGCGCCGAGCCGGATTTGGAGCGCGAGGCGTTTATCCGCGAGGCCGAGGCGCGCACGGGCCAGGAACTGACCCCGGCTCAAGCATCCAGATACTGGCTTGTGGCTGGCTTGCGCTTTGCCGTGGAAAATCCCCTCGCGTATCTGGCGCTACAATGTCGCAAATTCTACATGTTCTGGAACGGAGTCGAGGCGCAAAACAACCTGAGTCTGTACTTGGCGCGGGACTTTGTTCCCCTGTTGCGCTGGTGCGTTCTGGGGTGGGGGATAGTGGCTCCGCTGGCGGTCGTGGGTTGGGCCACCAGTCGCCGCTCGTCTCTGCTCGATCTGTACTTGGCGAGTTATTTAGCCGCGTGCCTGCTGTTTTTCACGTCCTCGGAATATCGCTTGCCCGTCGTGCCGGTGATTCTGCTCTACGCCGCTTGCTGGATTGCGAATGTTGCGACTTGGGTGGGGGGTGGGGCGCATCGCCGGTTGCTGGGGTCGTGCCTGTTGGTGGCCTTAGTCGCGTTACCGATTAATTATCGGGACGCCGGGGCCGAGCGGCTGACTCGCAAACGGGTCGATTACTACAATTTCGGTGCCTTGTACCAACGCCGAGGGGATTGGGCAGCAGCCGAGAGCATGTTCCGCGAGGCGCTGCGCATTGACCCGTCGTTTGCTCCCGCCGCCTCTGGTCTAGCGGCTGTGTTGGCGCAGCAAGAAGGCGGCGATCCAGACATTAGACGCGGGTTGGATCTCTTTAGCGCGGGGGAGTACGAGGCGGCGATTACAGCCTTTAGCCGCGCCCAGCCCTCGCCTGGTCTGCACAACAACCTCGGTCTGTGTTATTATCGCCTCGGTCAATGGGCTGAGGCCGCCGTACATTTCCACAAGGCCCTCGCGCTCGATGCCAGCTACGCCCGAGCGCATTTCAATCTCGGCCTGGTATATGCCAAGCAGGGCGATGACCAAGCCGCGGCGGATGCCTTTGCCCAAGCACTCGAACTCGACCCCGACCACGCCCAAGCGCACTATCGGCGCGGGGAAGTGCTGTTGCGCTTGGGGCGTCCCCGCGAAGCGGAAGCCCACTGGTCGTTTTTGCGCGCGCGCGATCCCGACGACGCGCGTTTGCAGGTGAAAATCGATTCCATGATGCAGGCCAACCCTTGAACGCTACTCTTTGTGTACGCGGTGCCCGGGTCGGCGGTCTGGCCAATGTCGATCTGGACTTGCCGTTGGGTCGGATTATTTGCTTTACCGGCCGCAGTAGTAGCGGTCGCCGCGCCATGGCCTTAGACATCCTGTACGCGGAGAGCCGTCGGCGCTACATGCAGGCTCTGTCTCCGACCGAACGGGAAAACGTCAGCGGGACGGCGCGCGCGGATGTGGACGAGATCTCGAGCTTGCCGCCAGCTATTTACTTGGGGGCACCGCGCCGTGGACGCACGGTGGGGGACTACTTGCAGCTAGACGGGATTTTGGCGCAGATCATGCTGGAAGAGGGACAGATGCACTGCCTCAAATGCGGTGGTCGCTGCCGCAGCTATGCGGCCGATGAGGTCGAGCGCGAGGTCGCCCGCGTCCATCCAGACACCCGCTGTTTGGTGCTGGCCCCGTTGGCTCTGCGGAACGAGGGGATGTGGCAACAACTCGTGCAGGCCGGGTTTACGCGAGTCGCAATCGACGGTCAGATTCAGCGGCTGGAAGGCGACGGGCCAGCATTGCCGAGCGACGAAAGCGAGGTACACGTCGTGATAGACCGCTTGGTGCCGGACCCGAATGCCAGCGTGCGCTTTTTAGAAGCCGTGCGCGTGAGCCGCTCTATTTCGTCGGGGCAGACGGTGGTTTGGGTGGATGGGACCAGCGAGATGATGCACTTGAATCAGCAGCCGACTTGCGGCGAATGCGGTCGCCAGTACGAGCCGCTAGCCACAACGGACTTCGGCTCGGGCCAACCCTTGGCCGGTCAAGTGACCTTGCACGGTCGCACTATGAACGAACTGATGGACGCTCCTCTCGGCTCGTTGCGCGATTGGCTGGCCGGGGCTAGTCAAAAGAGCCAAGGGTACGCCAAAGTAGAAACAGCGCTTGCCGAGGCCTGTGGTTTGGGACTGGAGCACCTGCCGTTGCGCCGTCGGCTCGAATCGCTGGCGGCTGGCGAGTGGCAGCGCCTGCAATTGGCGGCCTGTCTCAGCAGCGGCCTGACGGGCATCCTCTACATTTTGGAGGGGCTGGGTAGCCAATTGGCCGGAGGGATGCTGGCCGCGGTCGCTGCGGGTCTGCGCCGATTGGTTGCTGGCGGCAATACCGCGCTGTTGTTGGACCACACGCCTGAACTCGTGGCGGTCGCGGACGAGGTTTGGGCATTTGCGGAGGGACAGGTGCGCGTAGGGGAGGCGACAGAGGTTGGGCGGGATGAAACGGATGGGGAGCGAGTCGCCGAACAAGTTAAGCCCGCGTTGGCCATTCGCGGGAATGGTGTGGTCGGGCCGCTTGCCATTGAGCTGCCGCACGGGAAGTTGACCTGCGTATGTGGGGCTTCTGGCAGCGGTAAGACTCGCCTGCTGCAAGAAGTCTTGCTGCCATTGCTCAAGGGGCGGTCCGTCGAGTACGCTGCCGCTGGTATGCCGAGGAACAGCCGAGTTGTAACGGTAGAAGCCCCGAGCGGCAAGGCCACGGTTTTGGAGGGGTTGGGCCTTTTCGAGCGCGTCGCCGATTTATATGCCGCGTCGCCGACTGCGACGGCGCGAGGCTGGGACCGGGATACCTTCCTGTTGGATCGACCGGGAGGCCGTTGTCCGAGTTGCGAGGGCCGAGGCCAATGTTACTTCGACTTGGAGTTTCTGGAGGATATAGCGCTGGTGTGCACCGCTTGCGAAGGCCGTAGGTACCGAGACGAAACCTGCGAGGTAACTCTGCGCGGCGCGAGCATCGCCGATGTGTTGGGCATGACCTTGGAACAGGCTTGTGCCCACTTTGTCCGGCACGATCCAATTCGCCCGCGTCTGGAGGCAGCTATCGGCTGCGGCCTCGGCTATCTGCTTTTGGGGCAGGAGGTGCAAGGGTTGGAGCGGGGGGAATGGTTGCGGCTGCGGCTGGCGCTCGAATCGACGCGGACTTCCCGGCGCACTTGGGTGCTGATTGACGACCCGGCCAGCGGCGATCATCCAGAAGATGTGCGCGCAATGGTTGGGGCCTTGCGGGCGTTGGTGGAGCGGGGGACCACGGTCGTCGTCGCCGACCAGCATCCGATGGTGCGGGCGGCTGCGGATTGGGTGGTGGATTTGGCGCAGTAAAGATCGCAACCTCGTTGCGACATATTACCTTGCGGGATATATCGCTCCTATCTATCTTAATTTTGATATAGATAATTGAGTAAACGAGGTGAATAATGCGGTATTTAGGCCCCGAGAAAGGGGCTTTCTAATGAAGGTCGTGCAGAAGTTACAAGAAGAAGTCATCGGCCATCTGGACTTGGACGGGTATGTCCTGTGCGATCCGCAGGAGTCGGTACTTGACGTACTCAAGAAAATGCGCCACCAACACGTCAGCGCCGTGCTGGTGGAAGAGGATGGCCGCTTGGTGGGAATTTTTACCGAGCGCGATGTGCTCACCAAAGTAACAGACCAGCCGGCGACGTGGACGCGGCCGGTGGCCGAATTAATGACCTGCGATCCGCATAGCTTGGATGCCCAACAGCCGATTAGCAGTGCCCTGAGGCTGATGAATGCTGGCGACTACCGCAACGTGCCGATTGTAGATAAAAACGGTCGCATAAAGGGAAATTTGCCCCAACACGAGGTCATCCGCTTTCTCACCGATCAATTCCCCGAAGACATCTACAATTTGCCACCGGACCCCGAGCGCATAGCTCGCACCAAAGAGGGAGCTTGAGCATGCGTTATGGATTGAGATTTTTTTCTTTTTAAGGAGGTCGTGTGCATGGCCGAAATCGTGGCCCCATCGGCACCCACAAGTAAGCGAGAGTACTCGCAAGAAGAGCGCCAATCTGTCGTCATCTCATTTTCCGGCGATTCGGGCGATGGGATGCAGCTAACCGGCGGTCAGTTTACCAATACTTCGGCTGTGATGGGCAACGACGTCAGTACCTTTCCCGACATTCCCGCTGAAATCCGCGCCCCGGCTGGGACCATCCCCGGGCTGAGCGGCTATCAGGTCAATTTTGCCGCCAACGATCTTTACACCGCGGGCGATTCGCCCCAAGTGTTGGTGGCGATGAACCCGGCTGCACTCAGAGCCAACTTACCCGATCTCGAGCCGGGTGGGACCATCATCGTCAATACCGATCCGTTCAATCGCAACGGTCTCCGCAAGGCTGGGTACGATAAAAACCCGCTTGAAGACGGCAGCCTCAGCGGCTACGACGTGCATCCGGTTCCTTTGACCACCCTGACCCGCAACGCCCTCGCCGACATCGAGGGCATGAGCAACCAAGCGAAGGACATGTGCAAGAATGCCTTTGTCTTGGGCTTGGTGTTCTGGATGTTTGACCGGCCGCTCGATTACACGCTCAAGTTCTACCAAACCAAGTTCGCCGGTCGGCCCGAGGTCGTTGAGGCCAATACGAGAGCCTTGAAAGCGGGCTACTACTACGGCGAAACAGCCGAAACCTTTCAGACGCAGATCTCGGTGCCGAAGCGAGGGATTGTCGAACCGGGGGTGTACAAGCGGATCACTGGCAATGAGGCGATTGTCTTGGGGCTGGTTACGGCCGCACAAAAGGCTGGCAAACCGCTCTTTTACGGCTCGTATCCCATCACGCCGGCCAGCACCATCCTAGAGGGTTTGTCCGCGCTGAAGAACTTCGATGTGCGGACATTCCAGGCCGAGGACGAAATCGCGGCCATGGGGTCGGTAATTGGCGCGTCCTTTGCCGGCAGCCTCGCAGCCACTGCCAGCAGCGGCCCGGGCATCGCGCTCAAGAGCGAGGGGATCAACTTGGCCGTAGTTATGGAGTTGCCGCTAGTGGTCATTGACGTCCAGCGCGGAGGCCCTAGCACGGGCTTGCCGACCAAGACCGAGCAGGCCGATTTGCTGGAAGTGCTCTACGGGCGCAACGGCGAAAGCCCGATCCCGGTCATTGCTCCGGCGACCCCAAGCGAATGCTTCGACATGATCATCGAGGCCTTCCGCATTGCCGTTCGCTACATGACGCCGGTTTTTCTGCTGTCCGACGGGTACGTGGCCAACAATTCCGAGCCGTGGAAAATACCAGACCCGGATTCTATCGCGGCCATTGATGCCGAGCCATACACGGATCCCGATGATTACCAACCCTACATGCGCGACCCGCAGACCTTGGCTAGGCCTTGGGTCTTGCCGGGGACGCCGGGAATGGAGCACCGGATCGGCGGCTTGGGCAAGCAGGATGTGACAGGCAATGTCTCCTACGCGCCCGAAGACCACGAGCGCATCGTCCACGTCCGAGCCGACAAAATCCGCGGCATTGCCGATTTCATTCCCGAACTGGAAGTGACCGGTCCTGAGCAAGGGGATTTGTTGGTTTTGGGTTGGGGAGGGACGTACGGTGCCATTCGCGCAGCCGTTGAGCAAGTGCGGGACGAGGGCCTCGACGTGGCCTACGCGCACTTGCGCTACTTGAACCCGTTTCCTCGCAACCTTGGCAACGTACTCGGTCGCTACAAGCAAGTATTGGTACCCGAGCTAAACCTCGGCCAACTGGCTATGTTGGTCCAAGCACACTTTCCCGTGCGCGTCGTCAAGCTGAGCAAGGTTCAGGGATGCCCCTTCCAAATTCGGGAAGTGGCCGACAAAATTCGCCAAGTGCTAAGCTAAAGTAGGGAGATCGAGATGGCCGAAGCAGTTGTAGAGGCTGGGTTAAGCCGCAAGGATTTCGTTTCCGATCAGGAGGTTCGTTGGTGCCCCGGGTGCGGCGACTATGCGATTTTGGCGCAAATGCAGAAGATGCTACCCGAAGTAGGGGTCGCGCGGGAAGATATCGTGTTCGTCTCTGGGATCGGCTGCTCTAGCCGCTTTCCCTACTACATGAATACGTACGGCATTCACTCGATCCACGGGCGTGCTCCCACGATCGCCACGGGCATTAAGACGGCCAACCCGGATCTGAGCGTCTGGGTCATCACTGGCGACGGCGACGGGCTTTCGATTGGTGGCAATCACCTCCTGCACAGCCTCCGGCGCAATGTTGATCTGAAAATTCTTCTGTTCAACAACCGCATCTATGGGCTTACCAAGGGCCAGTACTCGCCGACCTCACTAATAGGACACCGCACCACGTCCACTCCCATGGGGTCCATCGATTATCCGCTCAACCCCATATCTGTGGCGCTGAGCGCCGAGGCGACCTTTGTCGCCCGCTCGCAGGATACCAATACCAAGCACTTGAGCTACGTGCTCAAGCGAGCGGCCGAACACAAGGGGGCCGCTTTTGTCGAGATCTATCAAAATTGCGTCGTGCTCAATCCCACGGCTTGGGAACACACCACGGATTCAGACGTGCGCGACGACAATATCGTGTTCTTAGAGGAGGGGGAGCCTCTCATCTTTGGAAAGGATCGGGACCGGGGCATCCGCATGAACGGCACCGAGCCCGAGGTCGTCGCACTCAGCGACGTGGCCCCAGATGAACTGGTCGTGCATCGCGAAGGCCGCGAAAATGCCAGCTACGCCTATATGCTCAGCCGGATGGAGTACCCGTCGATGCCGCTGCCCTTTGGCGTGCTGCGCGCTCTCGACCGGCCGACCTACACTGAGTTGCTGTTCGACCAAATCGACGCGACGACCCAACAGCGAGGTGAAGGAGACCTCGCGGCCCTGTTTAGCGCGGGCGATACTTGGGTCGTCGAATAGGAGAAGAGCCATTGATTTGCCCTTTGTGCTCGCACGACAATATCTCTGGAGTTGACCTCTGCGAAGAGTGCGGCCAGAGCCTGAGTGAAGCGTACCAAGATTGGGGAAGCGGGGAGTTCAAGGAAATTTTCACCGAGCCGCTTTCCGCGCTCAATCCGCAGGAGATGGTCTGCGTATCGCCTTCTACTTCGTTAGCCAAGGTCATCTCACTGCTCAAGGAGCGGCACGTCGGTTGCGTGTTAATAACCAGCGAGCGCGGGCAGTTAATCGGCATATTTACTGAGCGCGACGTCCTCTACCGGGTGGCGGGCTTGATCGGTAATCTGGAACAGATCGCGGTCGAGAGCCTAATGACGCCGCGACCCACCGCGCTCAAAGCTGATGCTGCCGTGCAGCACGCGCTGCATTTGATGAGTATCCACGGCTTTCGCCACGTGCCGCTGTTAGACGATGACGACCGCCCGGTTGGCTTGGTCTCGTTTCGGTACATCGTCCGTTTTATCGAAGAGAATTTTTCCTCCGCAGCTTGAACGAGTTGGCCGCTAGGCTGGCTTTAGTTTTCTTGAAAGGCGGTTGTGCTATGTCATTGAGCCGCAAGGCGATATGTTCGCTCCTCGCGTTGGCCCTGTTGAGTCCCCTAGGGGCTAGAGCTGAACTGGACTGGGCCACCCTGAACAGCATGCGCGAGGTCACCGAAGCCGAGTGGTTGCAGTTACAACTGTCCGTATTGGGGTTAAAACTGAGCTATCCGGCCTACCGCATCGACCTAAAGCTGACCGAAGACTCGGCGATTGAATTTACCTTTGTCGCCAGTAGTGGGATGGCCAAGCATCTGACCGAAGAGTTGGACAAGGGCGAAGCCGACGAGGTTATTTCCTACCACGCGCAGGGCATAAGCGACCAAGTAGAAACATTGATCCGCGACGAGTTCCCGAATTTGTGGTCGAGCTTTGACCCCCGCCAGGATATTCGCGGGCAATTTCTCGGCCCAGGCGAGGAGTGGAACGACCCGCCGCGAGAAATCGGCACTTGGTTGGAAAACAAATTCTCCTGGGGTCGCTAAGGGCTAGTGCCCTTATTCCGGGTCGCGGTGGGGCATTGCTCCGTGCGTTGATTCGTCGAGGGAGATGTCCTTGTCGATAACCGGCTCTTCGGTGGTCACGATCCAGCCGCGCACTCGCTGACCGAAGACATCAATCTCCTTGCGCTGGGCGTCGATGACCTTGGACGAAGCGGTGTGCCGCTCTTTGTTGATACAGAAAAAAGTGTGCCGGCGCGTTGTGCCTTTTTCTTTGCCTTCCGTGCGTTCCATTCCCCTTGTCCCTTCAAGTTTGCGCGAACTGGTGGACTACATCCACTAGCAATTTGACCTTTTCACAGGGCGTGTCTGGATAGACGCCGTGCCCCAAGTTGAAGATGTGGGGGCGGCCCCGACTCTGCTTTAGAATGTGCTGAGCGGCCTTGGTAATGTCCGCCTCTGAGCCGTAGAGGGCGCAGGGGTCTAGATTGCCCTGTAAAGGCATGGTATCCCCGAACAATCCATAAGCTGTATCTAAGTCGATTCGCCAATCGAGACTTAGGACATGGGCACCGACGCGGCCAAAGCAGGACAGGTTTTGCGCTCCGGCAAGCGGGAAGTAAATGACCGGAACATTCAGCGGTGCGAGGCTGCGGCAGACCCGCTGGAGATAGGGTAGGGCGAATTCGTTGAATTGCGTTGGCGATAACAAACCGATGGACGTGTCGAAAATCTGGACGGCTTGGACACCAGCCTCGATCTGAGCGCGCAAGAAGCGGCTGGCGAGATCGCTGAGCAGGTCGAGTAGCCTATGGGCGAGAACGGGATCGCTGTGGATCATGCGGCGAAAAGCGGGAAAGTCCTTGGCATGGCTTCCTTCCACTAGCCAAGTGGCCAAGGTAAAAGGCCCGCCGGCGTACCCGATGAGCGGGACGGCTGGTGGTAGGGCGTTGCGCACTAGCTGAGCGGCTTCTAAGACGTAGGCAAGGTC
>JAJDYK010000320.1 GCA_022825185.1 Candidatus Latescibacterota bacterium
GGGCTACGACGACCGCCCGCCGACTGCGGCGGAGATGGAGCAGATGAAGGCGCTCGTCGCCCGCGCAATGGAAGACGGCGCAATGGGGCTGTCGTCGGGCTTGGCGTACGCGCCCGGCCCGTATGCGGCGCTGGAAGAACTCGTCGAGTTGGGAAAGGTCGTCGCAGAGTACGGCGGCATCTACACCTCGCACATCCGCAATCAGACCGAGTCGATTGGCCAAGCCGTCGGCGAGGTCATTGCCGTTGGCGAGCAAGCCTCGGTTGCAGCCCATGTCTCGCACATGCAGCCCGGTGCGCCGATGATCGGCGCGACTCGCGACCTGCTCGCTACCATCGACCAGAAGCGCCGCGAGGGCTACGACATTAGCTGCGACGCCATTCCCTATACGATAGGCAGCACCACCCTCAAGTCGCTGTTGCCCCCTTGGGCTTTGGCTGGTGGTGACGAGGAATTGCTGAGGAGGTTACAAGACCCGGAAACTCGCGCTAAGATCGAACAGGATACCATGCAGTACGGAGCCGAAAGCGGCGGCAGTCGCAAGCGCAACTTGGCGAGGGATGGGGAATGGGACAAAATTTGGCTGGGGAGTGCCGAGCAAAACGCCGATCTAGTCGGCTTGAGCTTTGCCGAGATCGGTCGGCGGCGCGGTCAGAATCCCCACGACGCGGTTTGCGACATCCTCGTCGAAGAGCGCGCGCGGCCGTGGATGTTGGCCGAGGACGTGTCTGAGGAGGACTTCCTCAACATCGCCCGCCACTCTACCGGCGGCGTCATCTCCGATGGCTTCTCGCTGGTGCCCGAAGGCACTTTGGCCGAGGGCAAGCACCACCCCCGCTCCTACGGGGCCTTCCCCTACTTCTTGCGCCACTTCGTCCGCGAGCAAGGCGCGCTGCGCTGGGAAGAGGCCGTCCACAAGCTCACTGGCCACGCCGCCGCCCGCTTTCGCCTGGGGGACCGTGGCTTGTTGCGCGAAGGCTACTGGGCCGACCTCGTGGTCTTTGACCCCGCAGCCATCGGCGAGTGCGCCGACTTTGCCGATCCCTACCGCTATCCGCAGGGCATTGACTGCGTAATTGTCAATGGACGGATCGCCGTTGAACGAGGAGAAATAGCCGACAGCCGCGCCGGACAGATCGTCCGGGCATGACCTATGCCCAGCTAACGCGCTTCATGTTGCCGTTGGTGGTGACGGCGCTGGTGCAAGAGCTCAGCGGCCAGTTCCTCAATGGCGGCATGGCGCGGATGCCGCGGGCGGTCGAGACGCTGGCCGCGTTTGGCTTGGCCTTTGGCTTGGCTCTATTCCTCGCTGGCACCCTGTCTCAGGTGCGGCAGCTCGGCTTGGTCCTCGTCGAGCACACCCAAGGCTGCCGCGTCTGCTTCCGCTTTGTGCTCGCCGCTGGGCTGCTATTGGCCGGTATCTTGGCCAGTTTGGCGCTGACGCCGCTGGGGATTTGGATCATCAACGACCTGCACGGGGTCGATCCGGCGCTCGGCGAGGCGGTGCGCTTGGCCCTGCTGTGGCTCGTTCCCTTCCCCGTGCTGCACGGGATGACGCGCTTTTACAGCGGCGAACTCATCCGCATCCGTCGCACCGACATCCCCGCCTACGCTACCACCACCGGGATCGCCCTCAGCATCCTCGCGGTCTTTGTGCTGCTGCCGCTTGGCTTCGTCCGCGAGACCCCCATCTTACTGCCGGTCCTGGCCACGTACACGGGTGCGCTCACCGAGCTTGGCGTGGTCGCGTGGGGTCGCTGGCGCTTGGTGCGCTGGCCAGAGCCGAGCAACATGCCGCTTCTGACCTACTTGTACGTGCTACGCTTCTTTTGGCCCTTGGCGCTGATCATGGCCGTGCAGGCTGGCACCCGGCCGCTGATCAACGTGTTCGTCGCCCGCAGCGCCGATGGTACCGAAGCGCTGGCCGTGCTGACCGTCGTCTATGCGCTCGGCCACATCCCCTATGGCTGGCTCAACGAACTGCGCAACCTGCCGACGGCCTTCCGCCAAGAAGGGGATTTGGGCAAGATCCGCCGCTTCTGCTGGGGCTGTTGTCTGTTTTCCTGTGCGTGGATGGTGTTGTTGTTTTGGACGCCGGCTGTCGATTACATACTCGGCACTTGGATCGGCATTGGTCCCGAGTTGATCGCCGATTGCAAGACGCCGCTGCTCTTGTTTACGGGTTTTCCCTTTGTCGTCAGCCTGCGCAGTTACTTCCACGGCATCGGCCTGCTCCAGCACCGCACTCAAGCCATGGCGCCGAGTGCCCCGTCGCGCGTGGTGACCGTCTTGCTGATGTTAGCCCTGCTGGCCAATTTCGAGTTGCACGGCGCGACCCAGGCCGTGGGGGCCTTAATTAGCGGCCACACTGTGGAGGCCCTAGTTGTCTGGTGGAGCATCGGGCGCGGTCGGCGCGCAGGATAAGAATCTGCTTGACGCTGCTGCGTCCCTGTCCAACGTTCTATGCAAATTGCGGGTGGGCAACCACGAGGGTTGCCCCTACCAAATCTCCATAGGGACCACAGAGGTTGTCCTTAACCAAATCTCTGTAATCATGTCCTTACCAAATCCCTGATCCAACCACAAAACCCGGAAAGGGACGCCATGCCCATGAACGGCAACCAAGCCATTGCCCACATCCTCAAGGCCGAAGGCGTCGAATGGCTGTCGGCGTTTCCCGCTCAGTCGCTGATTGACGAGGCGGCGCGCGCTGGGATCCGGCCCATTATCTGTCGCCAAGAGCGGACGGGCGTCAACATGGCCGACGGCTTCAGCCGCACGACCAATGGCCGCCCTTTTGGCGTCTTCACCATGCAGACCGGGCCGGGCGCTGAAAACGCGCTCGGCGGCGTGGCCCAAGCTTACGCCGATGCTATTCCCTTGCTGCTTTTGCCCGGCGGCGTGTCCACGACCCGCACGCAAGTGCCGCCCAACTTCGACGCGGTGGCCAATTATCGCGGCATCACCAAATGGGCCGCCAACATCAACCGCGTCGAGCGCATCCCCGAACTGATGCGCCGCGCCTTTAGCCAGCTCGTCCACGGTCGCCCTGGGCCGGTGCTCATAGAAATCCCCAGCGATTTAGGTGCCGCTGAATTTTCCGGTGACCTCGACTACCAGCCGATTAAAGCCTGCAAATCTGCGGCTGATTCGGACGCGGTACGCGACTTGGTGGCCGCGCTGGTCAAGGCCGAATGCCCGATCATCAACGCTGGACACGGCGCGATGTGGGCCGAAGCCACGGACCAGCTCGTGGCCCTCGCCGAACTGCTCAACGTGCCCGTTATGACCACCTTGGCCGGCAAGAGCGCGTTTCCCGAAAACCACGCGCTCGCGCTGGGCACTGGCGGCCACACCGGCACGCTGATGGTCGATCGCTTCCTGCAAAAGACCGACTTCGTCTTGGGCGTGGGCACTAGCTTTACCATCTCGGTTTTCAATGCGCCCATGCCCGCCCGCGCCGTCTTGGCGCAGGTGACCAACTGCGCGGAGGACCTCAACAAGGACTACCGGATCGATTTGGGAGCTGTCGGCGATGCGCGGATCGTGTTGGAGCAGATCATCGAGGAAGTCCGTCGGCAGCTTGGGGCCGATGGGCGAGGAGACAGCGGAGTCGCGGCCGAGATCTCGTCCATCCGCGCTGAGTTCAATGCCGCGTGGGCACCGAGATTCCGCTCGGACGAAGTACCGATAAACCCCTACCGAGTCTTTGCCGAACTCGCCCGCGCCGTGGATGTGGCCAACACCATCATTACCCACGACTCAGGCTATCCCCGCGATCAGCTCGTGCCGTTCTGGCGGCCCCAAGTCCCCAGAGGGTACATGGGCTGGGGCAAATCGACCCAGCTCGGCTACGGCTTGGGCTTGGCCTTGGGGGCCAAGCTAGCCGCGCCGGACAAGCAGGTCATCAACGTCATGGGCGATGCGGCGTTTGGCATGGCGGGCCTCGACATTGAAACCGCAGTGCGCGCCGAGATTCCCATTCTCACGGTGGTGCTCAACAACGGCGTGATGACCCACTACGACCAGCACATGCCCTACGCCACTGAGCACTATCAGAGCAACCAACTCGGCGGCCACTACGCACAGGTGGCCGAGGCGCTTGGTGCCCACGCCGAGCGCGTTGAAGCGATCCCGGACTTGGCACCGGCCATCCAGCGCGCCCTCGCGGCCAACGGCGAAGGCCGAGCCGCTCTGTTGGAGGTGATGACCAAGGCGGAAGAAAACGTGGCCAAATTTTGGTGAGGGGAGATGGTTTTTTTCGCTGGCGTTCTCTTCTTGCTTTCCGGTGCCGCCGCTTTGGCGTACGAGGTGGTCTGGGTGAAACTTCTCACCCTCCAATTTGGTAGTGCGGCTTGGTCCATTTCGACGGTAGTAGCCAGTTTCATGGCGGGTTTGGGGGCTGGAGGTGCTTGGGCTGGTCGCCGAGCCGATCGCATCCGGAGACCCCTGAGAGCATATGCCCTCATAGAGCTGGGCATCGCTCTTTTCGGCGTGGTCTCGGTGCCTCTTCTGCGCAACATGGCCGGCATCCTCGATCCCCTGTACCACCTCACCGACGGGTACTTCTCCCTCTTCGTGCTGCTGCAGTTTCTCCTCTCCTTCGCCATGATGGCGGTGCCTACTTTCCTTATGGGTGCCTCCCTGCCCCTGCTCATCGTGGCGGTCTCGGAAGAAGCGGCCTTCCGCCGGAGCGTGGCTCTCTTCTACGGAATCAACACCCTTGGGGCGGCGATCGGCACCCTCGTGGCGGGACTCGTCCTGATGCCCATCCTCGGGATCTCCGACACGGTGTGGATCGCCGTCGCTGCGGGCATCTTGGTGGCCGCCGGGGGTTATCTACTCGATCTACGCATGGGTTCCCGGGAGGTGTCCGAGGAGCATCAAAGGTCAGCCGCTAGCGCCCGGACCCCCCGGCTGCTGCTGGCCGCGCTGGCAATAGCCGGATGCTTGGGGCTCTTCTACCAGATCGCCTGGACGCGCCTGCTCATCCCGGTGGTCGGATCATCCGTTTACGCATTCACCATCATCCTCACGACGGTCCTCTTGGGCATCGGCGTCGGCTCCCTGCTGGCCGCAGTCCCTTCATTTCGGGAAAGCTCTTGCTGGAGGGCCGTGGCTATCACCATGGGGTTGGGGTCTTGTTCGGTGCTCGCAGGGTTGTTCGCGGTAAACGAGCTACCCGGGATGTTTACTGCCATGGCCCAAGGCACGGGCGACCGCACATGGCTCCTTTTTCTTTCCCAAGGCACCCTAGCGGCATCCATTGTCTTCATCCCCGCTTGCTGCATGGGGGCCGCCCTGCCGTTGGGCATCGCCGCGTGGCGGAACGAGGTGGGATCGAGAGGTTGGGCGGTTGGAGGCATGTACGCCGCCAACACCATAGGGGCCATTGTCGGCTCCATACTGGCGGGCTTTGCGTTCCTGCCGTGGCTTGGAGCGACGGGATTAATTCGCCTCGGGGCCACCCTCGGCATGGTGGTCACTGTCGTCCTTTTTCTATTGGACCGCACCAGCCCGCAACGACAGCGGCTCGAGTGGGCGGGCCTCTGCGCCGCAATGCTCGCAGCGTTTGCCTTCGCGCTGCCCCAAACCGACATAAAAAATCTTCAGCAGGGCGTTTTCCGCAGGCTCCAAGCGAGTGAGGAGCACTCGCCGAAGAAAACCTCCATGCTCTACGCACGGGAGGGAACTAATGCCACAGTTACGGTGTTCCGCACGCCCGACTCTACCGTACTCAAGGTCAACGGCAAGGCGGATGCCTCGACCGGCTCGGATATGGACGCGCAGTATCTGCTCGGGCATCTACCGATGTTCCTCCATCCAGGGCCGCAGGAGGTTTGCATCATTGGCTACGGCAGTGGTGCCACTGTGTATGCAACAGCAACGCACCCAAATGTGACAGCAGTCGATGTGATTGAAATTGAACAGGCGGTACTCGATGCTTCCGAGTACTTCAATTCGATCAATCGCGGCGTTCTCAAAGACCCGCGCGTGAGGCTATACACGGAGGATGGGCGAAATTTCCTCCGTCACCGAAAAAAGACCTACGACGTCATCATCTCCGAACCTTCCAACCCTTGGATAGCGGGTGTCAGTTCCCTTTTTACGACAGAATTCTATCGAGCCGCGTCGGCGCGACTTAAGCCGGGCGGGCTTTTTTGCCAGTGGATCCAGGCCTACGAAATTTCATCGGAGACGACTCGCGTCATGCTCACCACACTGGCGTCTGAGTTTCCCTACGTAGCCGTGTTCTACGCCTCCGATGACTTCATCTGCGTTGCTTCCCAATCTCCCATTGCAGGGTCTGCGCGGCGTTACGCGGAGCGCTTCTCGTTGCCGGCGGTGCGCAGCTCACTCCAACGAATCCAGATTGAGACCCCGTTCGACCTCTTCGCAAGTGCGTTTTTGCGCTTTCCCGAAAACGCAGAGGCTTTCAAGTCGCCGATCAAGAACACGGACGACAACCTCTGGCTGGAGTATCGGGCTCCCATTGAGATGTACCAAGGGACGCAAGAGAGCGTCGCGTCCATATTAAGCACCGATTACCTGCGAATGCTCCAACATCTGTTTCCCGAGCTAGCCCTCCGGGACATCGTCCTTGGGATCGCCCAAAGCATTGCAACCAGACATTCTAATTTGTGGTATGTCATCCCCGCTTGGCAGGAGATGTTTGCCGAGGATGAATCGTTGGCCTTGCGGCTTGCGGAATTGTCCGCACTGGCCGATTCGAGAAATCGCGCACTCGAAAGCAACAAAGACCGAGAAAAAGCGGCGTTGCGCTTGGTTCAAGAGCAGCGGTACGCCGAGGCGATTCCCGTTTTCGAGGTCGTGCTCGCAGCCGAGCCGGCAAGCGTTTCTGCCCACCGCATGCTCGCTTGGGCCTTGTCGCATACCGGCGACAACAAAAGGGCATGGCGACACTACGTAAAGGCCGTTCAGTACAATCCCGATGATTTTGAGTCGTACACTAATATGGCGGCCATCGCGCTTTCAAATGGCCTCTCTGAGGGAACCGAACTGTTGGATCGCGCACTCGCAGCCAATCCACACCATTTCACTGCTTGGCGCGTCTATGTCGAGTACTTGGTGGATCAAAAGCAATACGATCAGGCTCGGGAACTCCTCCGCAAGGCCGGGGAATCAATAGAGGGAGAGAAACTGGAGGCTCTCGAAAGTATGATTCCCGGATGATGCTTTTTGGCGAGGTTATTCCGATAAACCCTCGCATTAACTTCTATCACAGGAGCAACACATGAGCCAATACAAAGCCGTCCTCATCGGCTGCAGTCGCATGGGAGCTTTCATCGACAACGAGGTCCCGGCCGATATGCGCCCGTACTCCCACGCCGCTGGGTACGAGGCTTGCGAGCGCACGGACCTCGTCGCCTGTTCGGACTTGCGTCCCGAGGTGATGGAAAGGGTCGGCGCGCGCTACGGCGTCCCTGCGGACAAGCAGTACACTGACTATCGAGAGATGCTCGCCCGCGAAAAGCCGGACATCGTCAGCGTGGCCACTCAGCCTGAGCACCGCGCTGAGATCGTCATTGCGGCGACCGAAGCGGGTGCCCGTGCCATCTACGCGGAAAAGGCGTTCTCGGCCTCGCTGGCCGAAGCCGACCGCATGGTCGAAGCCTGCCAGCGCCACAACGTCGCGCTCAACATGGGCACCAATCGCCGCTTCCACCCCGGCTACGACCAGATGAAGGCCGTTATCGACTCCGGGGAAATCGGCGCGTTGCAAACCCTCATCATCCACCAGACTAGTACGCTCTTCAACGGTGCTAGCCATAGCTTTGACCTGCTCCAGCGTCTCAACTCCGACGCCCCGGCCGCTTGGGTGCAGGCGCATTTGCCCAATGGCGACGAGATCATCGACGGCGATATCCTGCGCGAGGATCCGGTCGGGCACGGCATGATCCAGTTCGCCAACGGGGTCACTGCGTACGCGCTCAATTCGGGTCGGGGATTGGAAGTGGAGGCCGTCTGCGAAAGAGGTGTGGTGACTGCGCTGGGCAATGATAAGGAGTGGCAGTTGCGGGCACCGGTAGCACAGGATCACCGGGGCCGCAATAAATTGGGCTTGGTGGAGTTCCCTGCCTTCGAGCACCGAGCTTCGACGCTCTGCTTGATCGAGGATCTGGTTCGCTCACTCGATACGGGTGAGCCTCCGCGCGGCGGCGCGGAACTGGCGCGGGCTAATACCGAGCTGATCTTCGCGTTTGTCGAGTCGCATCAGCGCGGCGGTGCTCGCGTGGAGTTGCCGCTTGACGGGAGTAAGTATCGGCTGGAGCGGGATCGCGGGCCGAGGCAGCCCAAGTACGAGGCGGACGCTTGACGGAAGCTGGGGAGGCACCGCCGCCCGCGGCATCTCGTATTCCAATAGTAAAGCCGGATGCCAATATGGACACTTGCGATATTCCTCCTACGCTATATTCTATATTTTATACAATGGAATATAATGGCCAAACAAGTTGGAAGGATTAATCCCATGAGCGAGCTCCGTCCCTTTAGTGAGTTGACCAAAGACTTCACACCGGAACGCCGTCAGCGCATCGAGGCGAAGAAGGCCGAGTTGCGGGCTGCGATGCGGGCTGCTGAAGTACCGAAAGTTTCGTACATTGAAGCACTAGGCACACGGCTGAAGATGATCGCCGAGTTCCTAAAAGGGAAGAGCAAGTATCGCCTTTGGGCCGTGCCTGCTGCTATGGCCTCAATCTTGGCAATAGTGGCGTATAATCTCGATTACAAAGAACTCATGTCCATGTTAATAGTGGTGCAATATGCCGGCGAGAAAACCGGCGACAAAGATTACGAAGAGCTCAAGTCCATGCTCGCAAATTACGAAGAACGCAGGTTTATGCTCGCAAAATCGACAGACAGGCAGCGGGAACTCGTGACGGCGCATAGCGCACACGCCACAGACAAGATACGTCTGCTAGTAGGGACAGAGGAGCGTATCAAGGAAGACGGCTTTCCCGAGGCAGATCACCACTGGAATTTTCTCTCCATCGGCGAGCGTCTAGACTTGAAGGGCAAAGAATTGAAGGTGTTGATCGGCCTGTCTGGAAAGCTAAAAAAAGGAAGCGATTATCAAGTTGAAAAAAGCCAAGGTACTACGTCTATCACCTTTACCAATGACATCCTAAGCGGACAGGCGGTGCTGGTCGTGGTCGAGGCCAAGAATTAAGTCATGCGGAAGAAGTGGGACGTTGAATATACGAACGAGTTTGGCAAATGGTGGGGCGAGATTCCAGAGAGCCAACAAGACGACACTACCGCCGTACTTGAACTGCTCGGAGAGAAAGGCCCTAGCCTAGGGACCACTTCCTTTTCAAAGAAGATCAAAAATTCACGCCACTCACTGCTCGAGCTTAGGGTACAAAGCGGCGGTAGGCCGATCCGCGTCTTCTATGCCTTTAAGAGACGAGTAGCAATCCTATTGATCGGGGGCGACAAGAAGGGCAAGAACGACAGACAATTTTACCGCGAGTACGTGCCGAAGGCTAACAACCTTTACGATAAGTATATTAAGACGAAGTTCCCCCACCGACTGCTGTGGAAATGGAAACGATGAAACCCTGTGAAAGGAAGGATTAATCCCATGAATGGACTCCGTCCCTTTAGTGAGTTGACCAAAGACTTCACGCCGGAGCGTCGTCAGCGCATTGAGGCGAAGAAGGTCGAGTTGCGGGCTGCTATGATGCGAAGCACTGGGCGGACAGCTAAAGATCGTCGCTGAATTCCCGGAAGGCGATACTGCAATAACTAGCTTCTCGGATGGACAGAGACGAAGTCCTTCGGGATCAGAACTAAATAAAAGGAGAAAAACGGCAATGAGATCTCTCTCAATGATCAAGATAGCGATGTTCGTTATACTTGTACTTGGAGCCGCGTGCGGAGACACCAAAATCGACCGAGAAGAAGGCTTGTCTGCCGACGCGCAATTCAACCACTGCCTCCAATATCATGAGAAGCAGGATTATCAGGAAGCCTTGAAGTATTGTGAAAAGGCGGCTGAAAAGGGCCATACCGGCGCGGATTCCGCACTCGCCACCCTATATTATGATATCGGCCTCCCATATGATAAGGAGAAGGATTATCCGAAAGCCTCGGAGTGGTTTCTAAAGGCGGCTGAAAAGGGCCATACCGACGCGGAATCCAAACTCTTCCACTACTACTACCGTGGATTGATAATAGAGCGGGACATGAAAAACGAACAGAGAACTATACTATTAGAGGCACAGAAAGGTGATGCTTTGGCACAATACATCTCTGGAGAAATCATGTATAAAGCCAATAGATACGAAGAGGCGTACTATTGGTTGTCTCTTGCCAAGAAAAAAGAGAAAGATTTAGAACAACAACATTATTGGTTGCCTCGCGTCCCCAAAAAGGAGAAAGACTTAGAACGACATGAAATAAATATAGACAGTCTAAACGCTCGCCTTTATGAGCTTGAGGACTTGATAGATGATCTAGAAGAAATAAATAAAATACAAAAGCTGACCGGCGATGGATGGAAGCCGAAACAACTAGGGAGAGGAGGAGGGTCAGGATTTTATATTAAAAGAGATTTAATTCTGACCAATGAACACGTAATCAGCGAATGCGACGAGGTGTACGTCCAAGAAACCCCTCTTTGCTATCGTGTAGATGTGAAAGAAAAAGACCCATACGTTGACCTAGCCCTACTGGAGATTTCATTTCCTCTTGTTGATCCATCAGATTATGGAGAAGACTTACGGGAGGATTTAAAGGATGTGCTTGTTGATGTGTTAGAGGCAATTCATTCACGTCTTTTCCCTCCAGCACCGTTTAGATCCGAATCCGCTTCTCTCCAACTTGGGGAAGATATCGCCGTGTTTGGATACCCGCTGCCAGGAAGCTTGTCCTTTGAAGGCAATTTCACAAGAGGTAATGTCAGCTCAATAAAAGGAGGTCCAACAGATATCACCCCTTCTGACCTGTTTCAGTTTACTGCGCCAATTCAACCCGGTAACAGTGGAGGGCCAGTGTTGGACGCGGCTGGAAATGTGGTTGGGGTGACCGTCTCAAGATCAAGAATCCCTGGAGCTCAAAACGTTAATTTTGCAGTTAGCCTCAAAGCCATCAGAAAGTTCCTATATGAAGCAAAAGTAGAACTTGATTCTGTATCGTCTTCGGATACTCGTAAAGAATGGACAGAAATCGCTGGGGCTGCTCAGAAATTCACGGTGCCGGTGTTGTGCTTCACGGACAAGTAATCGCCCAAGTACGAGCCGGACGACTAGCCATGGCTTCCTCAAGGCATGGCCGTCGGTTATGCCGCAGCCTTTGAACATTGTTGCAGATTGACGTTATCAGTTGGGAGATCGCTGCATGGCTTGTTCGATCAAGAGCCGATCCTGCTGCGTAGCTTGTTCGATTAAGAGCCGATCCTGCTGGCTTTGCCGCACCTGCGTCTCTATAGCGACCGGGTCCCACTCGGACAATAGCCGCTCTTGGAGGTCGGCTAGGGTGGCCGCGTGAGCTGGATGGTTCGCTAGGTCGTCGAATTCGTTGGGGTCGGCCTCCACGTCGTATAGCTGGGGTGGATCTCCCAAGCTGTAGTGGAGCTTGTAGCGGCCGCACCGCAGCATGGCGGTTGGTCGCTGCACGCCGTGGGCGAGGTATTCGGAGAATGCTTCGTCCTTCCAGTTTGCGTCTTGCCCTTGCAGCAATCCTACCAGACTGTCACCGTCCAACGGCCCCGCGCTGGATGCGTCGGCGAATTCGACGATGGTCGCTACTAGATCCACTAGCGACACTACTTCGCTGATGTGCCGACCGGCTGGAATCTGACCGGGATAGACCATTTGCAGCGGCACTTTGGCGGACGCCTCGTACATGCTCGACTTCCGCCACATGCCGTGCTCGCCGTTCATTTCTCCGTGATCGCTGAAATGCACGATAAGCGTGTTGTCGCGCTGCCCGGTTTCTTCTAGGACGGCGAGTAGGCGGCCGATCTTCTCGTCGAGATAGGTAATGAGTCCGTAGTAACCGGCGCGGGCGCGGCGCACCTGTTCTTCGGGGAAATCAACTCCCCCGAACATGGCCCGCATCCGCTGGTGGACGGGGTGCTGGCTTTCGAGGTGGCCGAGGGGGATCTCCGGCAGGTCGATTTGGTCGAGGGGATAGAGATTGAAAAATCGCTCGGGCACTACGAGCGGAAAGTGCGGCGCAATAAACGAGACATTCAGCGCCCAAGGCCGCTCCTTGCGGGCCGGATCGCGCAAATAGGCCAGCGCCTGTTCTTCTACCAGATCATCGACTTCGATTTCCAAGGTCGTCCCCGGCCCAGCCTCGGCGACCCCACCCCAGGGCTTGTCGGCTGGCGGCGTGCCCTTGCTCCAGTCGGGCGTGCCGCGCAGGACGCCGTCTTTGGTCCACAGTTCGGCGTGCAAATCGCGCGCTAACTGGGCGCGGAAGCCGTGCAGTTGGTCGGGGCCGCAAAAGTGCTGCTTGCCCGAGAGGACCACGTCGTAGCCAGCAGCGCGCAGCCGATGGGCCCAAGTGACCGCATCCGACGGCAGGGGACTGGCATTGTCAAAGGCTCCGATCTGGTTGATGTAGCGGCCGGTCATAAACGACATCCGCGACGGCAAGCAGAGCGGAGAGTTGCAATAGGCGTTGGCAAAGGTCGCGCCCTCGGCGGCCAATTGATCCATAAAAGGCGTCTGCACGAGCGGATGTCCGTAGGGGCCGCTGTACATGGGCGCGTGTTCGTCCGTCATAATGAGCAGGATGTTGGGGCGATTCACAGGTTGCTCCTAGTTTGCAGGGGTGAAGAATTGCGGCGAAGATAAGCCAAACAGATTCCGCTAGCCATCGGCCCGCACCCCCAAGCCGTGGACATAGACCAATTCGCTGCCGCAGTAGCCCGTCCACAAGACCAAGCCGCCGATCAGGATGCCGAGCCCGATCCACGCATAGAGCGGCCATCCTTCAAGCTGCCCCTTGAGATGCAAGGGCAAGCGTCCGAGGACGGCTCCCAATCCCAACAGCAAGGTCCAGGTAGCAAGGGATTCGTGGGTGGCTAACGGCTCGGCGGCTGGTCCCTCCCAAGCCTCGGTCGCGGCCGCATTGCCGCTGAGGACGGCGGCTGTCGCCGCTAGTACGCCCAACACCAGCAAGCCGTACGCTAGGTGGTGCCCGGCGCGGCGACCTAGCCACAGCGCGCCTAGATCGCACAGCGGACTCAGCGACAAGAGTGCGATGGGGTAGTGGACGATGAAAGGATGCCAATCCATATTGTATTGTTATTGTTAATCAAACTTAGGATTGTTAATGAAACTTTGGGAACGCGATACCTCAAACCGGAGCAATGCCCCATGGCCACGGACCTGTCCCAACACATTGAAGGCACGCTGCTAATTGACACGCACGAACACCTGCGCAAGGAGCGCGATTGGGTCGAGAACGGCCCGGACATTTTGCAAGACCTTTTTGGCAATTACGTGCCCGCTGACCTGATCGCCGCCGGTGCTACTCGCGAAGACCTGGACAAGCTCAACGATGCTTCCGACCCGGACTTGGAAGCGCGCTTTGACGGCATCCGCTCGGCCTTTGCGGCCATTCGTTTCACCGGCTACGGCGAGGCCGTGCGTATCCTCGCGCACGAGATCTATGGCATGGCCGATTTTAGCGGCGACGAGCTGCACAAGGCGCAAGAAAAGCTCAGCACTTGGCGTCAACCCGGCGGGCGGCACGAGTTACTCAGTCGAATAGGCCGGCTGGACCACGTGCAGACCGACGATTTTTCTTGGCCCTGCTCGCCCGACGAGTCCGGCGTAGATTTTTTCCTCTACGACTTGTCGTGGGCTGCCTTCTGCAATGGCCAAATCGACGCCGAGGCCATTGAGCGCGAAACCGGCGTGGCCGTCACCGACCTAGCTAGTCTCAAGCAGGGCATGGAAGCCATCTTCGCCCTGCACGGCCCCCATGCCATAGCGGTCAAAGCCCAGCACGCGTACAATCGCACGCTGCGCTGGGAAGAGCGCACCGACGCCGACGCCGAGCGCGTACTCCAACACGTGCTCCAAGGCGAGGAGCTCGACGAGCCGAGCTGGTTGCTGTTGGGCGACTGGTGCTGGGCGCGGGGCACTGAGCTGGCGATTGAATACGAGCTGCCGTTCAAGATCCACACTGGCTACTACGCTGGCAACGACCGCATGCCCGTTGATCGCATCAAAAGCGGCAACCTCTGCCCCTTGCTGGCCCGCTATCTCGACTGCCGCTTTGTGCTGATGCACATTGCCTATCCCTATTCCAACGAATTGGTCGCGCTGACCAAGCACTACCGCAATGTGTACGCCGACCTTTGCTGGGCGTGGTCGATTGACCCGTACAGTTCGTGCGACTTTGTGCGTCGCTTTATCCACGCGGCTCCCGCGTCCAAGCTCTTTGCCTTTGGCGGCGACACTGGCTGGCCGACCAGCTCAGTGGCCTACGCGATTCAGGCGCGGCGCTGGCTCACCCGCGCCCTGCAAGGCGAAATAGACGACGGTCTGCTGACCGAGGCCGAAGCCATAGAGCTGGCGACCCGCTTTATGCGCGGCAACCAAGAGGCTTGTTTCGACTTGGCTGGGACGCGTCAGGCGCTGCGCCGGTCGCTTTCAGCCGCTTAGGTTGCGCTAGGGTAGATCGGTTGGCGAGAAGAACGGAGCCGCCAGGATAGGTCGCGTCGCCAGAATGTGTCGCTTTGTATGACCGCTTACTTGTCTCGTTTTTTCCACTTATAAGTAATTGTTTTCAAATAACTAATATAAATTAGTATAATGAAAAAGCATAAAAAATGTCAGCAATTTTGACAAGAAAAATGACAGCGGTATCCGGCGTGCTTGACCTATTGAGACTTGCACGGGAGGCAAACAGATGAAGAAGGAACAAATGGTCGGCACTAGGCTCCCCTCGGAGTTGGTCCGCGAATTAGAGTTTATCGAGGAGGTTGAGCAGTCCGATCGCTCGACCACTGTGCGCCGGCTACTCTCGAAAGCGATCCAGCAATGGAAGCTCGAGCACTACGTCCGGCTGTATGGAGATGGAAAGCTCACACTGGCACGAGCTGCGCGCGATGCTGGAGTCTCCTTGTGGGAGATGATGGATTATGCCCGTGCCAGAAAGGTGCCTGCCCAATACGACATCGAAGAGCTCCAGCGCGACTTGGGAACCATCCACGGAAGCTTGGACCAGTAGTTAGCCAGTTAATAGACAAGGCGAAGTAATGCGGTTTTTTGAGAATGGTCCAGCGATTCCAGATGAGCTACTCCACGCCCGCGATGAGGGCCGAGTAGTTTTCTTCTGTGGGGCTGGGGTCTCACGGGCTAAGGCAAAGCTGCCGGACTTCTTTGGTTTGGCAAAAAAAGTTATGACGACACTTGGGGTTCAAGCTGATAGCCCAGCCCGGAAGCTACTTGAGGAAGCACATAATGTTGAGGCCCAAACCGGTGTTGCCGGTGTAATCGCGGCAGACCGGATATTCGGTCTGCTTGAGCGCGAATTTTCCACGGCCCTTATAGAAAGGGCGGTGGCTTCTGCGCTGCGACCAAAGCTGCAACCGAATGGTAAACCGGATTTGACAGCCCATCGTATAATCCTCGATCTCGCAACTACTAGGGAAGGTTTGGTTCATGTAGTAACGACCAACTTTGATCGTCTGTTTGATGATTGTGACCGCGACCTTTCATGGTGGCAACGACCTCGTTTACCTGATCCGTCGCGGCCAAAAGATATGGATGGCATCGTCTATCTTCACGGCAAGGCTACATCTGATTATCAAAGGGCTGAAGACGGTGGGTTTGTTCTGTCCATTTCCCAATTTGGACAGGCGTATCTTTCGGAGGGTTGGGCTACTTCTTTCTTTTGGGAAATTATTGACAGGTACGTCGTTGTCTTCGTCGGCTACGCGGCGGACGATCCACCTGTTCAGTATCTGTTAGAGGGACTAAACAGACAGATCAAGGACAAGGAACGCCAAGTCTATGCTTTTCAAGCGGGTAATGCGGACGAGGCGGACTCTAAATGGAGGGATAAAGGGGTTACGGCCATTCCCTATGCGAAAAATTCCGATCATACTGCGCTTTGGTGCGCGTTGGAGGCGTGGGCGCAAAGAGCGCGAGATCCCGATAAGTGGTATTCGGAGGTCATCAACAGAGCGAAGCAGGGGCCTCAAAGCCTTTCGCCGCATGAGCGGGGACAAGTTGCCCACATCGTCTGGACGGTTGAGGGGGTCAGAAAATTCTCGGCGGGCGAAGAACCGCCTCCGGCAGAGTGGCTGTGTGTTTTTGATTCGCACAGGCGCTATGGTAAACCTGGGAAATTAGGGGGCTTTTTGCAGGAGGGATCAGAAGTCGATCCATTTGATCTTTACCACATCGACTCAGACGTGCCGCCAGACAAAGCCAATCCTACAGGCCATTCCTCTGAACGTGAGGTGCCAACCGATGCGTGGGATGCGTTTGTTCTGAATCGCATCGACAAAACTGACTTGAGAGATGACAATTTTTCCTCGATAACGAGTCATTGGGCGTCCAACGTTCCGCCTCTTCCTTCGCGGCTTCGCCAAATGGGTGAGTGGATAAGGGACGTCGCTGGCCAGCCCGCGGCGGTTTGGTGGGCGGTGCAACGAGCCCCCCTCCATCCTAGGATTCGAGACAGAATACGTTGGACTCTTACACGTTCAGAATGGCCAACCTCCGCTGTTCGTGAGGCTTGGTACTATCTGCTCGAATACTGGGAACAAGGTAGAGGTAGGAATGCCGATTTGGTCGGTTGGAGTGAATTAAAAAGACGAATCTCAAAGGACGGTTGGAGCAGAAGCGTTGTTCGCGCCTATGCTGCATATTTTCGCCCTTACTTGCGGGTGGAGCCACCTTGGGGCAATCCTAAGCCGCCCGAACAGGAAGACGAGATAGATCTCAACGATCTTATTGATTTGGGCGTCGTGTATCCAACAGATAGCAGCGAAAGAATCCCCATCCCAGATAAATGGGTTGCTCCTGTTGTAGTAGTATTGCGTAAGAACCTCGAAACTGCACTGGAGCTTGAGACAGAAATCGACAGAGGCGGCCTTGGTCAGATAAGCTCTATTGTTCCAGACGATGACTCAGCTAACGACTACCTACTTGGATTGTCTGGAGCCGTCAGGCGATTTACATCTGTTTTTGAGCGTCTCATACAGATCGACCTAAATGCGGCAAGGCACGAATTTTCAAAATGGCCGATTGAAGACGATACGATATTTGCAAGGCTGCGAATATGGGCGGCAGGTAAATCTGAATTTATATCGGATGATCAGTTCGGCCCCACACTCGTACAGATAAGCGACAAAGCCTTCTGGAATCCTAGCCACCAGTGGGATTTGCTGCACACATTGGTGGCCCGATGGGAAGGACTGAGTGCCAATACTCGTGCCGAGATCGAAAAGCGGCTTCTGAAAGGACCTTCCAAGAGAGACCAAGAAAAAGAAGAAGATTTCAAGAAACGGCGTGCTCTATCAATACTAGACCGGATAACTTGGTTGTTTCGGAGAGGATGTAAACTGCATCTCAATCTTGAAGAAGAAACAGATCGGCTTCGGGTATTTTTACCGGATTGGGAGCCAGAATATGCCGATGAGAGAGTATCATACTGGGGAACTAGCGGATCAGTGAAAACTGAAACTGAGCATTCAGCATTATTGGATATACCTCTCGATGACCATCCTGTCAGAGCATTCACCGCTCTCAGGATGGCAGCCAAGGAAGGAGATTTTCCAGATTGGGCGTGGAGCGACTTTCTGAATGCGGAGAAGCGAAAGACCGACAAACCCAGATTTGTGGCGTTGATCGCCGAGCGCTTAGCCCGTTATCTAGATAAAGGGAATACGGAACTCATCAGACCGGCAGCAAGCTGGCTTTTGAACGTGAGTGACCATCTTGCCGACCAATATCCAACAAGTTTTCACCGAGTGACGAGGGCGCTAATCCGGATTCTAGCGAAAGAACCGGAAAGTAGTGATTCGGAGGTCTGGCAGATCGACGGAGTTCGGGACTGGATGACGACAGCACTTAACGCACCGGCCGGGAAAGTTGCACAATCAGTTCTATGTCGCGCTCAGCAAACAGATTTTCTAGAGTATGCAGATGAACTGCTTGCTTTGCCTAGCGATCTGAGCCGACAGGCAGTAGCGATCTTCGCACAGAGTATGAGCTGGTTTTATGTGAATAATCGCGAATGGTCAGAAGCGAATCTACTTTCGGCCCTCGATTCCAGCGACCTTGACGATAAAGAGGCTTTTTGGGGAGGGTTTTTCTGTTACAAGACAGTAAACCAAGAGCTATTTATGCGCTTAAAACCGCACTTATTCCAGCTCGCGAGAGAGGATGGTAAGACGCGCCGCGAGCACAGCCAAGGGCTTTCAAGCATTATTTTATCTGGGTGGGGGAGCGTTATTGAGGGGACGAGCGATCGTTGTATTTCCAATGAGGAGTTCAGGGCTGTGCTGGTGCAGACAGATGATGAATTTCGATCTCATGTGTTATGGCAGATAGGGAAACAGTCACGCAATGAGGAAGAAGGCACCAAAAACAAATGGACATCATTGTTGCCAGAGTTTTTAAGGGATGTATGGCCTTATGAGGGAAAGGCGGGGTCGTCGGCAATGTCAGTGTCCTTGTGCGACTTGGTGTTCTCCAATGAAGAGCTATTCCCGGAATTGGTAGAGATAATTCTTACGCGCCTTACAAAGATAGATGTCCATGATTGGCGATGGTCTGAAGCTGAAAAATTCGGCAAAAAATATCCTCGTCAGACGCTGGACCTCTTGTATGCAGCACTACCGGACAACGTTTTAGGTTGGCCCTATGACATTGAAGATATATTTACATCGATAAGCGAAAACGAGCCTAGTTTAAAAACCGACGAGAAATTCCTCGAATTGAAGCGGTTATGGGACTCCCGCTAGCTCAGAGAGCTTGATCGCTTCTTTACCTTTCGCCTCCTCTTCCGCTTCCTCGTCGTTTCCGCCGCCAACGGAGCTTGCAACTGCTCGTACAGCGCAAAGATATGCGCTCCACGCGCTCCCGTTCCGAGGCGAAGCCTGCGCGGCGGTAGAGGTCGTCCACAGCGCGGTCGAGGGCTGTGAGTGCGCTCAGCGCAGATCGTACGGCATTGCGTCTAGGGCGTAAGATCGGCAAGCGTGAATATCCGTCTCCGACTCGATTAGAGATAGAACCAGCTTATTTCACCTACGGGCACCGTAACGACGCAAAATCGCGGCTGTCTCTAAATCCTCCTCCTCTATCGCGCATCTCAGCGGCGTCCTGCCGTTGTCTGTTTGGGCGTGGACATTGGCTCCTGCCTTGAGCAATATCTCGGCGACATCAGAAGCATTATGCTGCGCCGCCCAGTGTAGTGGTGTAATACCATAGACTCCCTTGGCGCGGACATCAGCCCCTGCCTTGAGCAATACCGCAGCAACACCAGAAGCATTATGCTGCGCCGCAATATGTAGTGGCATAAAGCCAAAGTAGTGGTCGTCTTTGGCGTGGACATCGGCTCCTGCCTTGAGCAGTATTTCGGCCGTATCAGAAGCATTATGCTGCGCCGCAACGTGTAGCGGTGTCCAGCCCTGATAGCTATCTTTGGCGTTGACGTTGGCTCCCCATTCAAGTAACATATCGGTAAGGCTAGAAGCATCCTCACTCACCGCCCAGTGCAGTGGTGTCCAGCCCCTGTATTGAGAGTTGTCTTTGGCGTTGACGTTGGCCCCCCACTCAAGTAATACCGCAGCAACATCAGAAGCATTATGCTGTGCCGCCCGGTGCAGAAGCGTAAAACCATCATTGTTTTTGGCGTTGGCGTCGGTCCCTGCCTTAAGCAACATACCAGCAACAGTAGAAGCATCCGCATCCTCAGATGTCGTCAGGTGGTGCAGCGGTGTATTGACAGCGTCAGTTGGTGTCATCCCCCGTCTTTCTTCGAGCAAAGCAGCGGCCAACCTAGGCATTCCGGCTGCTCTAACATTTCTTGCTGCCTCCATGTCAGAGCCAAAGATTTTATGCAGTGGCGTTTCGCCGTCGTTGTTTTTGGCATGGACATCGGCCCCCGACTCAAGTAACACCGCAACAACAGCAGCAGCATTATGCGCCGCCGCAGCGTGCAGTGGCGTGCCATAGAAGCCGGCTTTGGCGTGAACATCGGCTCCTGTCTTGAGCAATACCGCAGCCACAGCAGCAGCATTATGCGTCGCCGCAGCGTGTAGTGGCATTTTGCCTTCGTTGTCTTTGGCGTGAACATCGGCCCCTGCTTTGAGCAACAACCCCGCTACCGAAGAAGCATCATTACGCGCTGCTATGTATAGCGACGTCCAGCCGTCGTTGTTTTTGGCATGGACATCGGCCCCCGACTCAAGTAACACCGCAGCCGCCGAAGAAGCATCATTACGCGCCGCCCAGTGTAGCGATGTCCAGCCGTCGTTGTTTTTGGCATGGACATCGGCCCCCTGATTAAGCAGGGATACTGTCAGCTCGGGCAAGTTCAGTCTCACTGTAATATGTAGGTCGGGCTCTTCCTTGTTCTCACCCTTCGGATGTGGCATACGCCCCACCTCTGCGACAAATACCTCCTCCTGACGTTGCTTCTCGGCGTGATCGACATACATTTTGCCCCCAACGCCCAAAAGAGCAACAATGCCTAAGATCAAGGCAAGCAACTTAAATGGGTGTTTTTTCTGCGGCTTCTGTTGTTCGCTCATGGTATTCTCCAATTATTTCATTCCACGAAAGACGCATGAAAAATACAGCAGCGGGGACGTGTTACTGATGAACTCAGACATGCTCGCGTTCTAGGTCATTCAACTCCGTCTCGAGTGGAAAGACCTTGTAGCGATCAAGCGTCAACAGAAATTCCACGCGCGTCATCCCGGCAAGCTCCGCAGCCCGGCCAGACGAAAGACGGCCAAGTTCGTAGAGCTTGACTGCGGCCAGCATACGGAGTTCGCGTGCAAAAGCGCGCTCGTCAGTCTTTTCGGCAAGCAACACGCTTTCTGGAACATCAATTGCGATTTTCCGCGTTGTCATTTTTACCTTACCCCTGCGACCTCGCCGAGCACTGAACTGCCTGCTGGAAACCAAGCTGTTAGGACCGTTTTGAGCTCCAAGAACGATGGATCATTGCAGCGGCGCAGGGAAACCTTTTCTGCAAGCTGCCGATACAAGGAGGCACTGCGAGGCTTTCGCACCGTGCGCAAAGCCGCTTCCAATGCCTCCTTGGGCCGCTCGGGTTTGGTTGCTCCCTCTTGCAAATAGTCCTGACTGAGCAGCCAGCGACGCAGCGAAGGGCGTCGATCTTTCCATCCCGCTACGTCGTCAACATGAGGCGAATCGCTCCAGACCCACGCCTCCAGTTCTGGGTCGAGCACGATGGCCCTCGCTCGTTTGCCCCACGCCGAATCCTTGAACTCACGATTGAGTTCTTTCTGCATTTCTTGGGGCTGCTTCTGTTCTCTGCCACTGCCTTCGCGATCGAAAATGAGCAATCCGTGGAGATACAGTTCCGATAGATTGGATAGGAAATCAACGCCGTGTAGAGCACAGCCGGGATCGCGCTGCGGATGAACTTCAATTTTCGCGTCAATCGGGCGAATACCCAGTGCCTCTGGTCGCGTAAACAACCCAATTAGTGCCTGTTCTATATTGGAGTCAGCCGCGAGAACAACGAGGTCTTTCTCGTTCATCCCAAAACCCCGGAGGCGAGTAGTGTGCCAAGGTCGGCTTGGCCTTGCCATTGCCGTAGCGTGGGGTGCTCGGTGCCTAGAACAATGTCGGTCGAGCCGTCGTCGTTTTTGGCAAAGCACAATACGTCATCCATGCTGGCCGCACTCAGCACTACCGGCGAATGCGTCGCTAACAAGACCTGAGCCTCATACATTGAAGAGAGCGAATCATACACAGTGGCGACCGCTCGAGGATGGATCCCGTTCTCTGGCTCCTCTATTAGGTAGATCCCTCGTAGATCAGCCAAATATGCGGGCAGAGTGAGTGCTGTCAGTCGCAGCGTACCGTCGGAAACCATCCACGAAGGCACCTTTAGCCCGCCTTCATACTCGTAGATCATGTAGCAGTGCCTATCCTCTGGACGCTCGAATGTCTCGATGTTGACCAAGTCGGTCAGGGCCGTGCGCAAATGTGCAATCCAGTCTTGGTGCCGCTGGGGAGTTTTTTCGCGCAAATGAGAGACTACCCAAGGAAGGTTTGAACCATCCGGCAAAAAGCCAGATCCCCTCATTGGAGAACTGGGGCGCTTAATGGCATAACTATTCAGTACGAATTCTTGGACGCCGCCGGTCAGATACTCTAGAAACCATGTGGCAACGGGAAATCGCTCTATATCAGCAGGCAGGTTGCCAAAAGCCGATGTCTGCGGCCCTAGCTTGAACGACGGCGACCAGCCTTTATCTGTTTCGCTGTAAAAGCTGTCGTTTCCTCCCGCTGTCTTATTGATGACGACCTTGCTGTCTTTCCGCCTAATGCGCTCCAACAGTGAATTCGGGGCGTCTGCTAACACCGGGAATAAAGAGCGTTGTGGCATTGCAAAGTCCTCGAATTTTTTTAGTAAAACCGTCTCAGACTTGAACTCAAACTGGCGATGTGTTTCGTCAAAACCAATCGCCACCTGATACCTCGCTGTGTCCAACTCTGGTTTTATCGTCAGAGGACGCAGGTTGTCGGGGATGCGTGCCTCCACCGCTATCTCTAGCCTATCGCCCTGACGCCGGAAGAGGAGGTCTTGGGGGTTCTGGGTGCGTTCTGAGATCGCCGTATCCAATCCTTCATACAACAAATCACAGAGAAAACCGATAACGTCCAAAAAGGTTGTTTTGCCAGACGCATTCGGCCCGACTAGGACGTGAAAAGGACGCAGCGGCCTATGCACATACCGCAAACAGCGATAATTCAAGGCTTCAACTAACGTTATCATCAGTCGGCTCCGTCTGCATCGTCATAGGGCTACTCACAACCAAATTTTACTTTGTGGAATTCGTCTAGACGCGAGAGAACGTTCAGTAAGTATAGTATAGTACCGCTCTTTAGTCCGCATCTTCTCCGATGCCACAGTAAGCCACCCACCCGCTCTACTGAAACAACTGCACCGTCGGCTTGATTACTAGGAGGGGCACGCAGGCGCGGGGCGGCAGCGCGGCGACGAAGAGCGCGGCTTGGGCTAGCTCTTCGGGTTGCAGCATGGCGGCCCGGCGTTCGGCGCTGACGGGTTCGGGCCGCTGGGCCAAAATCGGCGTCTCGACCTCGCCGGGGCAAATCGCGCAGGCGCGGATGCCGAACTCGACTTCTTCTTCGTTGATCGAGTTCGTCAGAGCCACTGCCCCGTGCTTGGAGGCCGAGTACGCGGCTCCGGCCAGCTTGCTGGCTCGCAGACCAGCGATAGACGAGATGGTGATGATGAGGCCGTCGTTTTGTTGTCGCATTCCCGGCAGCACCGCCCGCACCATGTTGTACACCCCGGTGAGATTGATGGCAATGGTCTGATCCCAGTCCTCGGGTGCCACGTCGCCGACCGCGCGAGGATTGGTGTTGATGCCGGCGTTGTTGACTAGCACATCGACGGTACCCCACTCGGCCTCGACCGCGGACGCTAGGGCTTCGACCTCGTTGCGGTCGGATACGTCGCAGGAGTGGAGCAGGATGCGATCGGCATTGAGACCAGCGGCCGCAGCGGCGAGTAGCTCAGGACGTCGCCCGACAAACGCCACCCGCGCTCCTGCGTCGGCAAAACCGCGCGCTATGCCCGCGCCGATTCCAGTGCCCGCGCCGGTGACTATCACAACTTTATCGGTGAATTGTCCCATTATTCCGCTTCCTTTTTGAGTGTCTGCAAGCGCTGAGCTTCCTCGCGCTGCTTGTAAAACGAGTCGAGGGGAAAGCAGCCGGAAATCATGCCGTTGCGCGGCGCAGTCGTGCAATCGGAAAACGTGCGGCAGATAACGCGGCGTTGCATTTGGCCGGTTTGCAGCACGTCGCAGGGCAGGTCGGGATAGGACAGAACCATCCGCCCCAAGCCGATAAAATCCACCATGCCCGCCCGCACGAGGGCCTGCCCCACGTGCGGCAGATACTCCTGCAAGTAGGAATAACCCGACCCGACGAACAGGCTGCGCGGGAAGCGCGCCTTGAGCTGGGCGACCATCGCCACTTGCCGCGCTACTCCGCACAGCGGGTCTTCCGGCGGCAGGTATCCATCGGAAGGGGGAAAGAGCGCTGGCCGCTGGATGTGCGGATTGTAATAAGGACTGCCGCAGGACAAGTTAATCAGGTCCACGCCCAAGCTCTCCAACAAGGCGATGAACTGCTCGGCCTCGCCTAAGTCCATTTGCTGCGGATCGTCTTGATCGACCCCAAAGCCGTACTCGTAGGGCAGGCAGTTTTGGTACGGCTCGGGCACGCCGTGCCCCCGGTCCTCGTTGGGATCGGACCGGAAGGGCACGAAGTCGAAAGCACTCAGCCGCACGCCAACGCCGAGGCCGGGTGCTCGGTTGCGGATTCCCTCGATGATGGAACGGACAAAGCGAGTGCGATTGGCAAAGGAGCCGCCAAAGGGTCCGGGCCGCGTAAACGCGCTGAGGAATTCGTGCCCTAGGTAGCCGTGGCAATGCTTGATATCTACGAAGTGGTAGCCTAGCTCATGGGCGATTTGTGCGCCGGTGACGTAGCGGTCGATCAGCTCCTCAATATAGGCGTCCGTCAGGAGCGGATAGTCCGCGTCGAGACCGAATTTGCGGTCTAAGATTGGGTGGCGATAGAGAATGGCTGGCGCGGATTGGTCCTTGCGATAGGGCCGGCAAAACCGCCCCGAATGCGTCAGTTGCAGGCCGAGGAGTAGGTCGTCGGTGGTGCCGAAGCGCTCGTCGTGCGCCGCTATGAGGATGTCGCGGAGTTCGGCCATGCCGGCGCGGTTTTCCTCGCGCGCCATGAGTTGGTTCGGGTTGGCGCGGCCCTCGGGCACCACGGCAAACGCCTCTCCACCCCAGATGAGCTTGGCCCCGCTGCGCCCGAAATTTAGCCAGCGGCGGCGCGTCAAATCGCTCGGCTGGCCGTCTTCGGTTCCATCCCATCCTTCCATCGGCTGAATGGCAAAGCGGTTGCCGATGCGGTGGCCGTTGCTGTGGGCTGGTTGGGCTAGCGGGGAAGTGGGAGCGGTTTCGATCTGGTCGTCGCAGGGCATTTCCGCGCTCAAACGGGCTAGATGGGCGCGGAAATCTGCGGCCTGCTTAAAGCTGGAGATGCGCGGATAGCGCGTCTTGGCCATCAAGAGGCCTCCCGGCGTTGCAGATACAGCATCAGCCCCAAGCCGAAGGCGATCATGGCGATGCTGAGAAGCTGGGCTTGGCTCAGGCCCCACAGCGCCGGCGGATTGATCCGAATGAACTCTACTAAGAATCGCGCCAGTCCGGCGAGGATGAGATAGAAGCTGAACGACAGGCCCGGAGGCTCGAAGCGGGTGCGCATTTTCCACAGGAAGGCCGCGATCCCCAAGTGCGAGAGGGTTTCGTACACGGGCGCGGGATGGACCTTTTCAAGGGTCGGCACCACTCCGTCGGGATAGGCCATGCCCCAGGGAAGATCCGTCGGCACCCCATAGTCGCCATCGCCGGCGAGTTGGCAGCCGATTCGCCCGATCCCGTAGCCCACGGCAAGGGCAATGCCCACTGCGTCGGCGACATGGCCCAGCGGCGCATTGTGGCGGCGAATTTGCCACAGCACGCCAGCAGCGGCGACGACAAATCCTCCGTACCAAGTCAGGCCGTAGCCGGAAAATGTCAGGTCGAATACCTCGCCCCAAGTCTCAGGCGAGGTTTCAAAGAGCACAAAGTAGAGCTTGGCCCCGACTAGCCCGCCGATCATGCAGGTGGTGACAATCGTCGATCCTAGGTCTTTGTGTAGTCCTTGGCGCTTGAACTCGCTATTGAGCACGCGTAGGGCTGCCAAGAAACCAAGGGCGACCATGAGGCCAAACGTGCCAATACTAATGGGGCCGATCTCAAATAGGTAGGGATACATAATCAGATATTTTTGCGGCCGAGCGCCTCGATCTGTCGCTTGAGCGCCGCGGCGATTTCGTAGTATATCTCATAGGGACTCAATGCTTCGGCGGATTCCTTAAAAGAGGTGGTTTCTAGGGGAGAGCCAAAGAGCAGGCGCAAGGGGTGGCGCGATGGTGTGCGCGTCCCCTTGGGCAGGGCTTCGCGGGTGCCGGCAATGTGCAGGGGCACTACGGGCGCATCCAGTTCGTAGGCCAAAAGCCCCACGCCCGCCTTAAACGGCTGTAGCTGGCCGTTGAGCGAGCGCGTGCCTTCGGGAAAGACCAACAACGGGCGGCGCACCCCCACCGATTGCCGCGCCCGCACCAAGCCGGCGGCGAAGTTGTCGTGGCCGTCGAAGGGGATGGCGTTGACAAAGGTGGACAAAAACCAGCGCAACTCGGAGTCGGTAAGGTAATGCTCGCTGGTTGCGATATTGAGGTGATCGACATGGGAGCACACGGCCGCGTACACGCAGGCACCATCGAGGTGGCTGGTGTGATTGGCGGCAATCAGGTAGGGCCGATCTTGGGGCAAGTGCTCTAGGCCACCGGCCCGGAAGTCGAAAAAGCGGCGGAACAAAGAGCCGCCGGTCTCCCACAAAATTTCCTGCAGCATATTTTTGCCAGACTCGCTCTCTGGCTCGGCACTCGGCTCGGCGTGCAAGATGCTCGACCAGTACGCGGGCGACTGCTCCACTTCCCAGTCCACCCCATCTTGCAAGTGAGCTTCCAGCCGCGCCAAGACGCTGCGGAGCGTGTCCTGTGGCTGTAAAAGTCCATCGACTTGGGTTCCCAGCCGTTGGCCGAGCCACGCGGCGAATTCTACGGCCATCAGCGAATCCAGCAAGGTGTCGAGCGGCGCATCTAGGTGAGCGGCTACCTCCCCGGTGCTCAGCCCCGCGAGCAGGCCGATTTGGCGCTGGATCGCCCGCTCCCATTCCGGCAGAGCCGTGTCTGGGCAGTCTTCGCGCTCGATGGCGGACAACAGGGCTTGGCGGTTCACGGTGCCGTCGTCTAGCCTCGGCAGTGGTTGGGTCCAAAAGTGCAAGTGTTGGATCCGGTGATGGCTGGGCAAGGTGCGCGAAATTTCGTATGAGTGCGCTTGGATGGCCTCGCGCAAGTCGTCGGCCTGCTCGGCCTCGCGGGTGAGCACGGCTATGCCGTGTAATTCTTCGCCCCCGGTGCGCGCCGAAGGCACGCCGACTACGCTTAGCTCGGCTACGTGCGGCAAGCCGTGGTAAAGCGACTCGACTTCGCGGGGATAGACATTGTGGCCAGCCCCGTTGACGATTAAGTCTTTGCTCCGCCCTTCGACGAAGAGGTAGGCGTCGTCGTCGAGGCGGCCAAGGTCGCCGGTGTGTAGCCACCCATCCTGCAACACCGCTTGGGTCAGCTCCTCTTGGGAAAAATACCCCTCCATGATGTTGGCACCGCGCACTAAAACCTCGCCGACGCCGCGCTCGTCTGGCTCGGCGATTTGCACTTGCTGCCCGGGCAGCACCTGTCCCACTGACCTGGCTCTGCCCTGGTGGGGCGTGTTGACCGCCACGACGGAGGCCGCTTCGCTGAGGCCGTAGCCTTGGCAAATCGCTACGCCGAGACGCTCATATGTGCCGACGAGATCGTCGGACAGGGGGGCTCCGACGCTGACGACTCGCCGCAAAGCGGCTAGCCCCGTTGTGGCTTCGGCTCCGAGGCGCTCGACGCGCTCGGCCAAGACGTGCAGTAGGCGCGGTGCGGTCAACAGCATGGTCGTGCCTGTATCGCGCAGAGTGCGGAGCATCTCGCGGCTGTTGACGGACTCTAAATACGTGATGGTGGCCCCACCGAGCAGCGGCAGCAGCAAGCCGCTGGTAAATTCGAGGGCTTGATGCAGCGGCAGGGTCGAGAGCATGCGGTCGGATTCGTAGATGCGCAGCACCTCGCCTTGGGCGAGGACGTTGGAAATGAGGTTGCGATGGCTCAACACCACTCCGCGCGGCTCGACGACCGAAGTGAAGATGATCGACGCTGTGGCGTCTGGATTGACCCTTGGTCGCTTCCAACGACCTTTTTTGGCGGACGCGGCTGGCGCGAGAGCGTGCCCGAACGGCAGCCCATCGCGATCTACATTGAAAAAGGCCATTTCCTTGTGGGCGGCCACGCCCTCGGGCGAGAGTTGGGAAAAGCGCTTTTCCGTTGCAATCAGCGCCCGCGCTTGGACGAAGTCGCACAGCCTCCAAATGTCTTCATCGCGCATCTGCGGGCTGATGGGCACGACGGCTAGCCCAAGCAAGCTGGCCGCCATGTAGGCGACGACCCACTCCGGCCCGTTGTCCCCGCACAGCAGGACCCGCGCACCAGCCGACAGGCCCTGTGCTTGCCAACCGAGCGCCACGCGCTCGGCGCGGGTGAGCAACTCGTTGTAGCTGATCCGCGTCCAGCCGGATTGGTGCTCGATTTGCAAGGCCGTCTTGGCGGCGTAGCGACCGCAGGCCCAGCGCAATAGGTCCGGGATTGTGCGGATGCTTTCCTCAATGCGCCAACGCTGCTCCTCGCCCCCCACTTCGCTCGGTGCTGCGCTCAACGGCTCTTGGTCGTCGTCGGACCCGCCCAACTCGTGGCGTCGGAGGCCAGGTAGGTGGGTCTTTTGATAGTATTGATACCAGTCAATCCGCCGCACGTCCATGTTGAAGATCCGCTGCTCCTCGGGGGGCAGTGACTCGTAGAGGGCCAACATGCGCTTGGCTTCATAGCGGCAGTCGAGGGTCGTGTACGGGCTGAACAGGTCGATGAAGTACTGGACGCGCTTGAGGCGCGTCTTGAGCGCGGCCAAGCGGCGCTTTTTCTGGGCCGGTGCCCAGCGCTCGGGCAGGCACTCGTAGAGCTTTTGCTTTAGCTCCAGAGGATAGAGGTACTTCCAGTTGAAGGCGCGCTGAAAGCGGGCCACCGTCGGGAAGGTCCAATCCACTAGCTCGGGCCGCGAGCCGTCCTTGTTGAGGAGAGGGTGTTCCTCAAAGTAGCCCTTGACGTACTTGAACATCCGGGTGTTGGGCAGTGGGTTTTCTCCGCTGGTTGCCGCGTGGAAGACCTCCACTGAGGAAGTCGTAGCC
>JAJDYK010000190.1 GCA_022825185.1 Candidatus Latescibacterota bacterium
CCAAGACACGCCGACCAAGGGCTGATTGGCCAAGGCGGAGCTGATAAAAAAAAGAGAGGCGCACAACGCCCCTTTAACTGAGTTCATGGCTAGCTTACTTGTTGAGAAACAAAACGTTAGGGAACCTACTTTGCACGTTAGGACCTGTCAAGAGCAAATTTGCGCGCGCGCGTCGGCTGAAGAAAGCGTCTTGGCGGTGACCTTTTTGCTTTGCTTTTATATGGACTTTTACTCGTACACAAACGGGAACTCTTGTCGCAACTCAGCGCGTTTTTCCTCCTGCCTCGGCCGCTCAACGGCTTGATTACCGCCCTCTCGGTCGGCATTGGCGTTTTGACCGCAGATCAGGCTCCCGCTTGGTCTGTCATTTTGCTCGCCGTTCTTTCTGCCGCGTTAATCAATGGCGCTGGCAATGCTTTCAACGATTTGATGGACATCGACGTTGATCGCATCAACCGCCCGCTGCGCCCTTTGCCTTCCGGTCGTCTCAGCCCGAATGCGGCTCGGATGGAAAGTTTGCTCCTCGCCCTCGCCGGTTGTGCGCTCGCGTTCTGGCTCAGTCCTTGGCACGGGGCGATTGCCCTAGTCGTTGTCGTCTTACTCGCCGTCTATAACATCTCCTTGAAACATAGCCTGCTGTGGGGCAATGTGCTCGTCGCTTTTGTCGGGGCCATTGCCTTTCCCTATGGAGCCTTGGCGGCTGGTGATATTGGGCGCTCGTGGATTCCGGCGCTCTTTGCTTTTCTCTTTCACTTGGGGCGGGAAATTGTCAAGGACATCGAGGACGTGGCCGGGGATCAGATCCGCGGCGAGCGCACCTTGCCTCTGTGTTGGGGACGCGTCCAAGCTGCGGTGCTGGCAGCTTTCGTGTACTTGCTGTTGATAGGGTTTACTTGGATGCCGTTTTTCGCGGGCATTTACGGCGCACTCTACGCGCTCGCGTTGCTGCCGCTCCATGTCTTGGTCGGCTACATCCTCTGGCAATTGTATCGCCAGTGCGCTGTGCTGGCCGACGACCGCCTCGGCCGCTTGCTCAAAGTCGGCATGTTCTTGGGGCTTGTTGCCATTGTCGTCGGCGAGGCCGTCTTTGCTTTGGGCTAGTCGCGGTCTGATATTATGGAGCTACTAAAGGAGGTTCTCTATGAAAATTACCGATGTCAAAACCTTTCCCATCTGCCACGGATCGCGCAATTACCTTTTCGTCAAGGTCGAGACCGACGACGGTTTGTACGGCGTCGGCGAGTTTGGCATTACCTGGAAGGAGCAGGCCGGTATTGGAGCCATCGAACACATGAAGCGCCATATCATCGGCCTAGATCCGCTTAACACCGAGTACATCTGGCAACTGCTGTTCCGCGTCGATTTCTTTCCCGGCGGTCGGATCAATGCGGCTGCTATGTCGGCCATTGACATTGCGCTGTGGGACATCAAGGGCAAGGCGCTGGGGCAGCCCGTGTACATGCTCTTGGGCGGCAAGATGCGAGAGCGCGTCTTTTGTTACACTGGCATCGGCGGCAAGACGCCTGCGGACACGGCTCGCGCGGCTCAGGAACGGGTCGCTGAGGGGTGGAAGTACCTGCGGATGTCGGTCTTTGATCGCGACGGGATTCTCGAACCGCGCACGGCTGTCCGCGATTCAATTGCTCACTTTGCCGCTGCGCGCGAAGCCGTTGGGCCGGAAATCGAAATCTGCATTGACGTCCACACTCGTCTCGACCCGCCCGACACCATCCGCCTCGGCCGCCAGCTTGAGGAGTACGATCCCTTCTTCATCGAGGATCCGCTGCGCTGCGAAAACCCCCAGACCTATCGCCAGGTGCGCCATCACGTGAGTTGTCCGCTGGCCGTTGGCGAGCACTATGCGACCAAGTGGGAATTCCGGCAGATGATCGAAGAGGAGTTGATGGACTATGCGCGGATTGACTTGTGCATCGTCGGAGGGCTGACTGAGGCGCGCAAAGTAGCCAATTGGTGCGAGACGCACTACATCAAGATCGTCCCGCACAATCCCCTCGGCCCGGTCTCGGCCGCAGCCTGCGCCCACCTCGACATTGCCTGTGACAATTTCGCCGTGCAGGAAGGCGGCCTCATTGGCCACACGGTGATGGAAGATGTCTTTCCGGTGCAATTGCCCTATGAGTCTGGGTGCATCTTACCACCGGAGCTTCCCGGCTTGGGAATAGAATTCAACGATGAAGCGGCCGAACACTACGAGTTCAAATGGCTCGGCGGCCCGATCCTGCGCCGCGAAGACGGCTCATTCACCAACTGGTAAACCTATGTCTAACAAAAGAGATCTGATCCCACCACGAACGCTCAAGGGCTTCCGCGACTTTCCCCCTGCGTTGGCCATGCCGCGCGAGGAACTGATCGACAAGGCCCGCGCGGTTTTCCGCTCCTACGGCTTCGCCCCCATCGACACGCCCGCGCTTGAATATAGCGAGATACTCACCGGCAAAGGCGGCGACGAGAGCGACAAGCAGATGTATCGCTTCGCGGATCACGGGGGCCGCGACGTGGCGCTGCGCTTTGACCTGACCGTACCTTTTGCCCGCTTTGCTGCCCAGCACATCGGCCAGCTCGGCACCCCCTTCAAGCGCTACCACATTGGTCCGGTCTGGCGCGGCGAGAACACACAGCACGGCCGCTACCGCGAGTTCTACCAGTGCGACTTTGATACCATCGGCACTGACGCCAATGCCGCGGATATTGAAACGGTACTCGTCATCCACGACCTGCTCGCGGCTCTGGGCTTTGAGCGCTTTGCTATCCACGTCAACAACCGCCTGATCCTCAACGGTCTGCTCGAATCGCTCGGTTTGGCCGAGGCGTCGGCAGCTATCCTCCGCGCCCTCGACAAGCTGCAAAAAATTGGCGCGGAAAAGGTCGCTGCTGAGATGAGCGAGACGGATGCGGTCTCCAGCGAACAGGCCGAGCACATTCTGGCGACGGTGCAGACTACGGGTGCGAATGCCGAGATACTCGACCAGGTCGAACGTTCCTGCGGCGACAACGACCGCGTCGCCGAGGGGATTGCCAACCTACGCCAACTCGTGGACGCCTTTGAGGGAGCCGGTTTTCCCCGAGATCGCTTGGCGATTGACCTGTCCATTGCTCGTGGTCTTGATTACTACACCGGCACTGTCTATGAGACCTTGCTTGGCGATGCGCCGGAGATCGGCTCGATCTGTAGCGGCGGGCGCTACGACGATTTGGCTGGCCTCTACACCAAGCAGCACCTGCCCGGGGTCGGTGCTTCTCTGGGTTTAGACCGATTGATGGCCGCAATGGAGGGGCTGGGGCTTTTGCAGGACGCCGCTACATCCGCCGAGGTCTTTATCGTCCAGTTCTCCGCCGAAGCCCTATCGTCCTACATCGCCCTTGCGCGCCGCCTGCGGCAAGCTGGCCTTCGCACTGAACTGTATCCAGAGGCCAAAGGCATGGGACGGCAGCTCAAATACGCCGACCGCAAGGGCTTTCCCATCGCCCTGATTGGTGGCCCGGACGAATTGGAGAAGGGCGTCTGGCAGGTGAAGGATATGCGCGATGGATCGAGCACTGACGTGAAAGACGACGAAGTGGTGTCCTACTTGCAGGCGAAACTGTAAGCTGCATCCAATCAAAAGAGGAATGCTGTGAATATCGGACACTACGGCGTGGCCCCTGCCGCCTCGGTGCTGGATTGGCTTCTTGACTCAGACCCCTCCATCCGCTGGCAAGTCCTCCAAGATCTAGTCGACGTCGATAACGTCGCCGCCGAGCGTGCCCGCGTGGCAGATGAGGGATGGGGCCGACGCCTGCTCGATGAGCAGCGCCCAGACGGGCAGTGGGGCGATGGAGAAGCGCACCCGTTCTGGTGGACGAACCTGTACACCCTCCTCTACCTGCGTGATCTCGGCGTGGATCCTGAAAGCGATCGCACTCGACACGCGATCGAGCTAGTGCATTCGAGCGTGACTTGGGGCCCGTGGCACGGAGACTCTCCGTTCTTCGAGGGGGAGGAAGAGCCCTGCATCAACGGGCGCGTCGTGGCGCTCGGCGCCTACTTTGGGAAGCCGAGCCTCCGATTGGTGGACCTTCTGCTGAGCGAGCAACTCGGGGATGGTGGGTGGAACTGTGAGGCGCCCCGCGGCTCCGTGCGCTCCTCATTCCATACGACGATTTGCGTCTTGGAGGGTTTGCTCGCACACGAGCAGTCCTTCGGGGAAGACCCGGCCATCACGGAAGCCCGCGAGCGTGGTGAAGAGTATCTGCTAGAGCGGCACCTCCTCCGGCGGCTCTCCACGGGTGGTGTCATCGACGAAGGTTGGAGGCGCCTCGCCTTTCCTCCGTTGTGGCACTACGATGTCCTGCGGGGCCTTGAATACGCGGTGACTGCAGGCTTTAAGGACGATCCGCGCTTGGCAGAAGCCATCGAGACAGTTGAAAGCCGTCAGCTTCCCGATGGACGCTGGCGCCTAGACGTGCGGCACAAGGACACCCTCTACGAGGAGATCGCCGGTGCTCCCAGAGAACCGAACCGATGGATCACGCTCCGCGCACTCCGCGCACTGAGACGCTTGCGCCAATGAAGGGCCCGCAGCGTCCGGCTTCTACGGCTTCGACATCTTGGAGATGTGGTCCGCCTGCCTAGATTCGAACCTCCCAACGAAAAGTTCGCAATTCGGTACGCCTTGGCCCACCATTATCCTTAAACGCGAATCGACCGTTGCGTTTTGCAGGCCGCGCTTCTCGCACGGCTCCAAAGTTTCGAAAGCGCAGTCCGCCATTTCGAGGAAGCGAAACGAGCGGCCAGATTGACGTTAGATTAGATTTGTAGTAATGTTCCTACAAATAGAGAAATGGAGGTTTGGCGATGAGAATTACAAGCATTACGAGTAGAGAGTTCAATCGAGATGTTGGCAAAGCCAAACGGGACGCCGCAACCGGGCCGGTTCTCATTACCGATCGCGGCCGTGCGGCACACGTCTTATTAACCATTGAAGACTATCTCAAGATCACTGGCAAGGAAGAAAGCATCGTCGAATTGCTGGCCATGCCAGAAGCCGCTGACATAGATTTTGAGCCGCCG
>JAJDYK010000170.1 GCA_022825185.1 Candidatus Latescibacterota bacterium
ATCTATGCGGCGTTCTCCTTAGAGTGGCTGCGCATCAAGCAACGGATGAATCCGTTTGCCCTCCGATCAAAACTCTATCTCAAGGCCATTCGACACGCCTTTGACGAATTACAGCAGCTAAAGGCTGCGTAACATCACTTAAGAAATCACAAAGAAATCACAGAAATGACCTCTGTGATCACAGAAAATTCACGTTAAATCCTTATATTTTAAAGAAAGGCTACATCATAACTTGTCACCGGCTGCCGACGCAGCATAGACCCTAGGAGGGAGCACGATATGGCAACGCAAACTATGAGCGAAATGAAGGCTCGCATCTTGGCCAAGGCCACAGAGGACGAGGATTTCAGGGCGCGTCTGCTCGACGACCCCAAGGCCGTAATCTCGGCAGAGGTGGGCGTCTCCATCCCGGAAGGGTTCACCGTTCAGGTGCATGAGGACGATGCCACCACCGCGCACTTCGTTCTGCCGCTGTCGGACCGCCTCACCGAGGCGGAACTGGCACAGGCTGCCGGAGGAGGCTGGGACCTATCGAGACAATCGTTAGGTCCATAGCAAACCCGGGCAGTGGCCCGCCCGGGTTTAGTGTCCAAAGAGGTCTTCCAGAATCCGGGGGCAGAGCGGCATCCGCTGGCGTGACTTAGCCCAACAAAGGGCAGCCACAGGGGCCGATCCCTGTTTCTAGGTATGTCTATCACTGCAAGGGCATTCCGCCGGGGTTGAGGATGTTGTTAGGATCGAACTCCTGCTTCCACTCCAACATCCTCGGCCACTGCTCCCCGTAGTGCTCCTGCCATCCTTTGCGGTCGAAGTCTAACCAGCCTGAAAGGTAGCGCTTGCCGCCGGCGTCTATGATGCGGCGGCTTTCCTGGGCTAGTATCGGCAGGATCTTTTCTAGCTCTGATTGAGGCGTCTCGATGAGGATGCCGTATCCCATCAGCAGCTCTCCGTCTGGACGCATGAACAGCGGCGACTTGAAACGCTCGCCGCGGAAGGGACCGAGCATTATCCGCGCCGTCCGTGCAACGGGCCCCGGAAGCTGGTCGGTCACCTCCGTTATGAAGCCCGGGAAGGTATCCCAGGGCAATACCCCCTCCGTACAGGGATGCGACTGTCCCCAGTCATCGAACCACTTTAAGCCGCTGGAATGCGTTTCCTGTCCGGAATCCGGCTTGCCCCAGCCGCCCGCCCGATCGTAGGAGAAGGAACTCGTCTCCGCACGGGTGACAAACCCTAGAGTGGGATAATCGGAGCAGTCGCTCAAGTGGGTGTAGTGGAGATCGCCCAACATTTCCTCTTGGTCGGGCGGCTCCTCATCCCACTCCACGCTCAGATACACCGCATAGACTCGATGGGCGAATAGTTGGCCGGAGGCCATCTGCCACAGGTCGCGGGGAACGGGCAAGCACCATCCGTCTATGTATTGAAAGCGCTGCGCACCGGCTAGGACCTCCAAGTCTCGCATCAGGACGCGGACGTCCTCGTAGAGGAGGGTATAAGTCCGCACACTGGGCAGCACTTGGCGCAGTCGGATGCGGGCTTCTGTAATCGCGCCGAACTGTCCCAGTCCACAGCGGGCACAGTCGAACAGAGTAGAATTGCTCTCGGGGGAGCAGCGCAGGAGTCTGCCATCGCCGGTTACAACTTCCAACTCGGTTACATTGTCTGTCTGTGAGCCGTACCGGTGGGAGGTTGTGCTGAGGCCGGCCACGGAGAGGGTGCCGCCTACGGTAACACTCAGATGGGTGGTAAGGGCCGGCGGCAAGTAGCCTTCAGCGTAAACCCGGTGGATCAGGTCGCGCCACCGAACCCCGCCCTGCACCCGAATCTCGCCGCCTTCTATCGCGCCGATCCTGTCGAGCCCCTTCATATCGACGAGGATTCCCTTATCGCTCAACGATTGGCCGTTCTGCGAATGGCTTGCGCCCTGAAACGTTACCGGGATGCGTTCCCGATTTGATGTGCGAATAATCTCCACCACGTCCTGCGCCGAATGCGGGCGAGCTATGGCACGGGGCCGCTTTTGGACTGTGCGGCCGAAATCGCGACTGGCTTCTTCCAGCGCCTTGTCAGCGGTTTCTAGGTTGGATAAATCTAGGCTACGCATTTCAGCACCCCTTCAGACTGCTTATGTGAATCGTTAGCCATTGTGCGTAAGTAAAGTACGGTGGAGGGCGTGCAGCTATGGAGCGGTCCGCAGCATATCCACAGCGGCGTACCCCTTGACGCGGACAGCGCCTCGGTCAATGACCAGCTTGATATGGTTGATGGTCTGAAGAACTTTATACATGCCATCCCGGCCAAAGAAGATCTCTATACCGGGCCATTCAGCCAGTCCGTCGGCTTTGGCCGGTAGGCACCACTCGTTCTCCACGAGCTGGTCGAACAAAAGTTTCCATCCGGCGCGATCCGTTTGGTGCCGCTCGATCGGACGAAACAGCTCCAAGCCAAGGCGCGGAGATACGCCTTGTGAAGTTACGTCGATGCTGAGTCCCGTCTGAGGTTTGACCAGCCCCGTTAGGTCCGACAAGGCGGAGACGGCCAGAGAGGGATCGCCGTTCCACTGAAGCCGTTTCAGCATTCCGGCAACGTTGGCGTTGCCAAACCCCTGAATGATCAATCGGATCGCCCGCAGGTTCCTGCCCGGCATGACGCCGGCCTGCGCGACTATACCCGCGTCCGCCACAGCGGCTCGCACCCGATCCACCTGACGTATATCAACGACACCGCGCTCCCAACCCGCTGCCGACTCTAGCGCGGCCACCAGTGCGGTAGGCTCGTCGTGGAGCCTCGTCTCCTGCTGTTCCGAGCCGTCTACTATGAAGATGCCCGGAGGGCTATGCTGCCCGGGAGACGGCGTGGCCAAATCATATTCCAGAATTACCCCTGCTCCCGTCCGGGTGAACAATGACTGCGGGTCGCGGCCCTGTTCCCTGAGAAAGGGTCCGAAGCCCGGCCCTATCAATCCCGGAGCGGTCTCTTCCGTCTGTTGTTCGTAAAATGCGGCGAGTTTGGAGCGAGGTGCTAAGAACACGGCAAAGTCCGCCGTGGGACTAGGATCGCACAGGTCGAACTCAAAGCCAAAGCGGGATTCGGTCGTGTAGATGGGCAAGCGCGTTGTCAGCGCTTGTACCCGCTCCCAACCGGAGTCCCCGATCAGCGCGGGCGGAAATAGGCTGCGCAACTCCTCCAGCAGGCTGCCTAGTGAACAGTACTCCGTCACGTCCCTACTTCCGGTACCGCGCGAATTTGAGCGCTGCTGAGTTCATGCAGTAGCGCAGGCCAGTCGGCTGGGGGCCGTCGGGGAAGACGTGGCCGAGATGGGCGTCGCACTGGCTGCACAGCACTTCGGTGCGCACCATGCCGTGGCTGGTGTCGCGCTCTTCGGCGACCTTGTCCGCGGCGATGGGCTGCCAGAAACTGGGCCAACCGGACCGCGAATCGTACTTGGTCTCCGAACTGAACAACTCGCTGCCGCAGCAGACGCAGCGATAGACGCCTTGCTCCTTATTGTTGTTGTACTCGCCGGTGAAGGCTCGCTCGGTTCCCTTCTGCCGCGTTACGTGGTACTGCTCTTCGGTGAGTTCCCGCCGCCACTCAGCCTCGCTTTTGACGATTTTTTTGCTCATCGCAGCATTCCTTTCTCTTGGGTCAGTCTAATCGGCCAACTCGGCGTATTGTCCGCCAAAGAAGATCAGTGGTGCGCCATCGCCCACCTCGCCGGCTAGGCATTCGCCGATGAACATGTCGTGGTCGCCCGCGGCCGCGATGTCCACTAGTTTGCAATCGACATAGGCCAAGGCGTCGGCTAAAATCGGCGCGCCGGTCTGGGCCACTTTGGTTGCCAGATCCGCAAAGTCCTTGGGACCGCGCTGGGCAAAGCGCACGGAGAGGTCCTCCTGCTCTCGCTTGAGGATGTTGATGGCAAAGCCCTCGGCTTTTTGCAACAGGCCGTGCATGGACGCGCTTTTGTCAACCGAGACCACCACCAGCGGCGGCGACAGGGACAGCGACATGACCGCGTTGGCCGTCATGCCCCAAAGCTGGCCGTCGCAGGAGGTGGTCACCACGGTGACGCCGGTGGCAAAGCGGCCCATAATTTGCCGCTGAAGCTGAGGATCAAATGCCATTGAGCGTTTCCTTTCGCTTTAGTTGAGTGCGTTCTGATAGATGCGGGCTGCGTCGTCTGCTTCCACTGCGACCGGATTGGGTTCGAGCAAGCGCTGGACGCTCAGGGCGCTTTCGACCATCTGCGGGATGTCGGCGGCGCTTATCCCAGCCGCGCTCAGCGAGCCGTAGGGGGTGTGCTGCCGCCGCAGTTCGTCGATCCATTCCGCGGCTAGTTCGACCCCTTCCTCGCGGCTCTTGCCTCCCAACTCTAGCCCAGCGGCCCCCGCGGCAAAGTAGTATTTATCGGCTACGGCTGGGGCATTGTGCCGCATTACCCCGGGCAAGACGAGGGCCACGGCCGCGCCGTGCGGCACGGGTGCGCCGCGTTCAAAGGAGACCTTTTCGATCCCGTAGCCGAGTGCGTGGCCAGCCCCGGTGTTGATGGGGCTCAACAGCAGTCCGGCGAGCAGGGCACAGCGCGCCATTTGGTAGCGCGCGTCGGGGTCGCCGTGGACTACGGCTTGCACGTATGCCGGACAGCCTGCGGTCAGGGCAGCCCGCGCCACGGCGTCGCCGATGGCATTGCTCTTGGTGGAAGCCGTGCATTCGAGGGCGTGCCCGAGGGCATCCAAGCCGGTGATTGCGGTCAATACCGGCGGCAGGTCTTGATGCAAACGCGGGTCCACCAGCGCGGCCTTGGGCTGTAAATGGTTGCTGTACACGGCCTTCTTGCCGGTTGCGTCGGCGATTACGGCCACTCGGCTGACTTCGCTGCCCGTGCCCGCGGTGGTCGGGATGCCGACGAGCGGGGCCAGCGGTGGTTTTGCGTACCGGTCGAAGCCAAAGTAATCGGCCACAGAGCCGCCATTTGCAGCAGTGCAGAGCGCGGCCTTGGCCGTGTCCATGGTGCTACCCCCGCCCAAGGCAACGGCTACGTCGAAATCCGTGGCTGCCAGCGCGTGAGCGCAGGCATCGACGCTCTGCACCGAGGGGTTGGGTGCGATCTCGCTATACGCACTCACCACGTCTAAATCGACGAGGGCTTGGCGGACTAAATCGACGAGTGGGGCAATGCCCGGATCGTGGATGAGCAGCACTCGGCCCGCGCCGAGGCGGACGCACTCGTCGGCTAGCTGCGCTAGAGCTCCCGAGCCGAATACGACCCGCCGGTCGCGGAATTCGAACATTTCTGCTAGCGCTGCCCGCCGACTTGCTGCGGCAAAATAGGCGCTGTCCGATAGCAGGTCCTCGTTGATTTGCACACTACCCATTGCGGCCTTCCTCATATGTGTTGACGCGGCGAACCGAGTCTTGTTTCGCGCGGGGGATTTGTGCAATATATACACGGAATCGCAGCACTACAAAAACGGAGCTACCATGACCCAAGACGCCGCCCAGACCTACGCCGAGCAGGGCTTTCTCACAGGTATCGACCTGTTCAGCGCCAGCGAGATCGATCACTTCCGCGCCTGCTTCGACGAATTGGAAGCCCGCGAGGGCCGCGAAAAGTGCCAGATCGGCCTGCAAGCGCGCCATCTCGACGAGGAATTCATCTGGCAGATGGCCACGGACCCGCGCATCCTCGACGCCATGCAGGAGGTCATGGGCGAGGACATTATGCTGCTATCGACGCACTTTTTCTGCAAATATCCCGACCCAGAGGCCAGGCACTTTGTGGCTTGGCACCAGGACGTCACCTACTGGGGCTTAGAGCCGCCCGAGGCCCACACCGCTTGGGTGGCCGTGGATGCCAGCGACGTGGAAAACGGCTGTATGCGGGTCATCCCCGGCTCGCACAAAAACGGCATTGCCACTCACGGCGAGTCGGCCAGAGTCGGCAATCTGCTCAGCATTAATCAGGAGATTCCCGACGAACTCGTCGATGACAGCCAAGCTGTCGATTTAGTGCTCGCGCCGGGCCAGATATCCATCCACGACGGCCAAGCATTCCACGCCAGCAATCCCAATACCTCCAATCGCCGCCGCTGCGGGCTGACGCTGCGCTACGTGGCCCCGCACGTTGCGCAGCCCGAGCTCAACTCGCTGGGCAATAAGTATCCGACCACCTTGGTGCGCGGCGAGGACCGCTACGGCAACTTTCCCGAGCAGCACATACCCTTTGCCCCTGTTGCTCGATAATTACACATTCCACTACACATAAGGAGACACAATGGCCCAGTACGACCGGATGGCCGTTCTCAACGCCATCTACGACACGGGTATCGTCCCGGTCTTTTACCACGCCGACCCAGAAACCACCATCCACATCGTCGAAGCCTGCGCCCGAGGGGGTGCTCGCTGCGCTGAATTTACCAATCGCGGCGATTTAGCCTACCACGTCTTCACCGAGACCGTGCGCCACGTGATGGCCGAGAAAATCGACATCATCATGGGCGTCGGCTCGATCTGCGACGCGCCCACCGCGGCCCTTTACATTGCCAACGGCGCAAACTTCGTCGTCGGCCCCTTGCTCAACGAGGAAGTCGCTCGCCTGTGCAACCGCCGCAAAATTGCCTATTCGCCCGGCTGCGGATCGGTCAGTGAGATCGGTCAGGCCGAGGAATTGGGCGTCGAGATCGTCAAGGTGTTCCCCGGCAGCGAAGTCGGCGGTCCGGCTTTCGTCAAATCCGTGCTCGGCCCTTGTCCTTGGACTCGGATTATGCCCACCGGCGGCGTCGATGCTACCCGCGAGAGCTTGGAGGCGTGGTTTGAGGCTGGTGTTGCCGCTGTTGGCGCTGGCTCCAAGTTGATCACCAAGGAACTCGTCGCCGCCAAGGACTGGGATGGCCTAGAGGCCAAGGTGCGCCAGAGCGTCGATTGGATTCGGGAAATCCGCGCTGAGATGGCGGGCTAGCCCGGGTCCATTGGCACTGTACCGGCCAATAGTATCCTGTACTTAGCGATTTGAAAAACTGAGACATCTGCTTGTTGGTTCAAAGGACTGCGCCATGACCTTGACACAAGCGCAAAAAAGCCACTTTGAGGAACAGGGCTACCTGCCTTATCACCGGATCCTTTCGGACGACGAATTGCAGGCCCTGCGCCAGCGCAGCGAGGAGATCGCCCAGGGCCAAGCCGGCCACGTGCCGCCGCGCTATGTCCAGTTGGAAGCCGCCTTCCGCCAGGGAGACGGTGCTGAGGTGGATCGCCTCGATCAGGTGCGCAAAATGACGCACCTGTGCTATTTTGATCCCCTCTTTGAGGCCGTGGCTCGCAAGGCGGAGATCGTCGATGTCATCGAGGATTTGCTCGGCCCCAATATCAAACTCTACTGCGACCAGTTGATGATGAAGGCGCGCTATCACGGCACGGTCACCGACTGGCACCAAGATTCCGTGGCGTGGCCCCAGTTTGCCCCGCAAGACCACGTCTCCTGCTGGGTCGCCCTCGACGACGCCACCGTGGAAAACGGCTGTATGACCGTGCTGCCGGGCAGCCATAAATGGGGGCCTATCAATTCGGCGCACAAAGCCCGCTTTTTGGAAAATCCCCTGCTTCCCGAGCCTGTACCGGTGGAATTGGCGGCTGGCTCTTGCTTGTTCCACCACGGCCTCAACTTCCACCGCACGGGTGCCAATCCCACGCCCAACCGGCGGCGCGGCCTAGCCCTGCACTACCTCCGCTCGGAGACCATGTACCTCGGCGTTGAAAGCGAGGAGCAGCGCCTGATGACTGAATGCGAAAAGCCGCCTGGAGAATTTCGCTTTATGTTGATCAGGGGACGGGAATTCGACGGGCGGGTGTAGAAGCTGCCAATCGCAACGATATTCAACGGACCGAGAGGATTCTGTCGTCTTATTATTGTTGCGGAAATTGCAAGAGGATTAGTCATTGGCTATAATTAAAGCTCCTATATATAGTACCTACTCGATCAAAGGAGGGAGATCGAGATGATTGGAAAGTCGAGTGGCGGCGCATTGCGGGTGGGCGGATTTATCGTGGCCTGTGGCCTCCTAATGGGGGCGACCGGGGCCTATGCCGCGAGTGGTGAAGAGCTGCAATTTATTCTCAATACCTTTTCGTTTCTCGTTTGGGGTGTGCTCATAATGTGGATGTGCGCGGGCTTTACCATGCTCGAAGCCGGGTCCGTGCGGACCAAGAACGCCTCCATGATCTGCCTCAAGAACATCGGGCTTTATTCGATTGCTGGAATTACTTATTACTTGGTTGGCTACAATCTCATGTATGTCGATGTGGAGGGAGGCTGGATCGGCACGCTCAAGTTTTTATACGGGCCTTCGGACAATGAGCTCAAGCTGTTGTCCGGTGAGGCCGCGGCCGCAGCAGAGGTGACAAAGGCCGGCCATGCCACCATGTCGGACTGGTTTTTCCAGATGGTCTTTGTGGCGACGACCGCTTCTATTGTATCGGGCACGCTGGCCGAGCGAGTGAAGCTGTGGGCGTTTCTTGCTTTTACGGTCGTGTTGACGGTAATTATTTATCCGATCGTCGGGGCTTGGACTTGGGGTGGCGGCTGGCTGAGTGCAATGGGGTTTCAGGATTTCGCTGGCTCTACCATCGTGCATTCGACCGGAGGTTGGGCTGCCCTCGCCGGGGCGCTCGTCGTTGGGGCACGGCACGGAAAATTTCGCGCCGATGGCAGCGTCAAGGTCACGGCACCTTCCAACATCCCAGCCGTGACCTTGGGCGTCTTCATTTTGTGGCTCGGGTGGTTCGGCTTCAACGGCGGCTCGCAGCTCGCGCTGTCGAGCGCAACCGATGCCGTCGCCATGAGCCATGTGCTCGTGAATACCAACCTCGCGGCAGCAGCCGGCGTCATAGCTGCTCTCATCGTATCGCGGCCGATCTTAGGACGCATCGATTTGCTCGGCGTCCTCAACGGCGCGCTCGCCGGCCTCGTCTCCATTACGGCCGGGCCAGATATAGTCGATCACCACTGGGCGCTCGTAATTGGTGCTATAGGTGGCGCGTTGTGCGTCGGCGCGATGAGGTTGTTGGAGGTCGTCAAGCTAGACGACGTTGTCGGTGCGATTCCGGCCCACTTGTTCGCCGGCGTTTGGGGGACCTTGGCGGTCTGCATTGCAGCCGGTGGCAACTTCGGCGTTCAGCTCATTGGGGTGTTGGCGGTGGGCGCGTTCGCGTTTGCGGCTTCGTGGCTCGCGTGGTTTGTTCTAGACAAGACAATGGGGGTGCGGGTGTCGCAAATTGTTGAAGAACTCGGTCAGGATACCGCAGAGCTCGGAATCGAAGCGTACCCCGAGTTTGTGCTCATGCCCGATCAGGATGACGTTGACGTAGTTCAAGGCAATTCTTAAATCAAATAAAAACGGTGCATACCATTTAGAAAGGTAGGAGATCAAGTGAACACCGAACGGAAAGACGGCGTATTAATCGCCAAGCCCGAAGGCCGCATCGACGGAGTCAATGCCCGCGATTTCCACGATGCCCTAAGCGCAGCAATCGGCGCGGACAACAACCCGGTGCTCGTCAATTTGACGGGCATCAACTACATCAGTAGCGCGGGTTTGCGGACCTTTCTGCTAATCGCCAAAACGCTCCAGCAGCGCAGTGCTCAGTTCGCGCTGTGCTCTCTTTCGGAGCCGATACGGGAAATTTTCGAAATCAGCGGTTTTGACAAGATCATTGCGATCCATGCCTCCGAAGAGGAGGCGCTCGCCGCACTGTCTTAATTAAACTGAAGAGGGCGTTGTGGTCGCGTCTGAATCGGCTGAGTCCGATTGCAGGGACGCCGATCGCTCCGTGGGCAGTTCGATGGCCATCTCGGTAAATTCGCCAGGCTCGGAGTGGACCTTTATGATACCACCGTGTTCGCGCACGATGTCGTTGGATAGTGCGAGCCCGAGCCCGGTTCCCTGATCGGTCGGCTTAGTCGTAAAAAACGGGTTGAAAATTTTATCGACGACGTCCGCGGGGATCCCGTTCCCATTATCGCGGATGCGGACTTCCACTTGATCGGGCGTTCGCCGGGTGCTGATCCAGAGCGTGGGGACGTAGTCGGATGCCGTCTCTGGAGCGTGTCGCTTCTCATTGGTGGCGTAGCAGGCATTGCTCACCATGTTTAGGAAGACGCGAGCCAAATCCTGTGGGACCACCTCTAACTCTCCCACCGCCTCGTCTAAATCCTCCTTGATGTCGAGCTGAAAATCCGCATTAGTCGCTCGGGCGCTGTGGAAAGCGAGACGAGCGTGTTCTTCAAGCAGGTCGTTGATATCCGCGGCCCGTGCCTCGCCCGATCCGCGGCCCATCTGCAGCATGTCGCGGACAATGCGGTTGGCGCGGTCGCCGTGGTGGCGGATGCGCCCGAGATTGTCGTTCAAGTCGCCCTTGATCTCGTTGAGTAGCTCGCGCTGCTCTTCGTTTACCTTTACATCTTCTTCCTCTAGTACCTCTTGCAATTCCTCTAACAGTTCCTCCGAGACTTCTGCGAAGTTCTTGACGAAGTTCAGGGGGTTCTGGATTTCGTGCGCCACGCCCGCAGTGAGTTCGCCTAGGGCAGCTAGTTTTTCGCGCATGACGATCTGATCCTGCGCCAGCTGCAGATCTTCGAGCACCTTTTCGAGCGTGGCATTTTTCTCTTCCAAATCGGCAGCTAGCTTTTCCACTAAGTTGAGCCGCTGGGCTTCCAACGAGTTATGGCGGAAAATTTCGAGGGCCGCGGCCATGTCGGCGACCTCGTCGCGCCCGGACATCTCGATCTTTGCCTCTAGGTCGCCTTCTGCCATTCGGCGCATTCGGTTCGACAGAAATTCGAGGCGGCGCAACAGCACCCGACCCACTAACAGCCAAGCGATCAGGATTGCTCCGATGATGCCGATGGCGTTAATAGCGAGCAGGAGCTTGCGACCGGTGAAGATGGCTTGGGTGGAGGTTTGCGTGGCTTCCTGCGCGCTCCCGCGGGCCGTATTGACTAGGCTCTCGACTTCGGAGACTAATTCAATGGACAAGTCGCGGTTGCGGTCGAGTAGTGCTCGTTGCTGTTCGACGACCTGGAGTTCCAAGGCGCGCAGAGCGAAAATCTTCTCGTCCCCTCGGCCTAGGTCAAACAGACGGTTAAAGGCCTGATCGAGCTCGCTATGCAAGTAGGCATGCTCGATGCGGAAGCCAACTTTGGGCATCTGGCGGTCAGAGGTCTGGTCGAGCGCAGCGAGTTTTCGTTCGATGCCATCGACTGTGGAGTCAAAGCGCTCCTGTAAGGGCTCTAGCAGGAGCACGTCCGATAGGTTGAAGGTGCTGGCCAGCAGGCGCGTGGCCGTAGTAGTCCCTTCCTGCAACTCGGCTAGATCGCGATAGAGAGAAAGTTCGGCCTCTGAAAGGTGTTGAGCGCGGGGGGCGGGCGGTTTGCCGAGGGTGCGGTGGCCGGTCATTGCGTAGAATAGCTGATCGTCGATGGCCGGAATCAAGATGCCTGTCAGTTCGTTTTGCAGTGACTCTAGGTTTTTTTGCAATCCACGGCTGCGCGTATTGAGCTCAAAGCGCTTGGACACCGAAACCTCAATCGCGTTGATGTTGGCGATGAGGGTGTCGCCGCGGGCGCGAATCCGCGCAAAGCGTTCCTCGGCTGCGCCCTGCTGAGTCAGGGCGGCCAATTGCTTTTTAAAGTCGTCCCGCTCGGAGGCGACTTTGGTGGAGACCTCAACAAAGGCCATCGGCGTCTCGGCCGCCACCAAGCGCGGGGCTGCCGCGGCGAGGGTGCCGCTTTGCTGGGCGACTGCAAAAGCGGTGGCTATCTCCGGGACCGCCCGCTCATTTACCTGCCTTTGGGCCTCGCCGACTTGATCGAAGGAAAACCAAGCTACCAAGCTCGCCACCATGGTGAGGACTACGGCTGTGCCGATGCCCATGTAGAGATGAAAGGCGATGCGGTGCCGGGCGGCGAGCAGGCGTTTTAGTAGGGTGATCATGGCTTCGTCGCGCCCTTCAAAGAGCGGATCGGACGGTATTGGCCGTCGCTGTCGAGCACGGTGAGGAAGACTGCGTCCGAACCCTGATTATCGCCGTCTCCGTAGCGGAGATTGAACCCCTCCAGGTCGATGACCTCGGTGCGGCGCAAGTTGTCTAAGAGGCAGGCGCGACTGACTGCTCGGCCACAGCCAGTGAGAGCGGCGATGGCCAAGCGACCGGCTAGGTAGCCTTCGAACGAGACAAAGCTAGGCTCTGCTCGTGGAGCGTAAGCCATGAGAGCACGGCGGTACGAGCCGACGATGGCCGGCTCGGTGGCTGTTGGGAAGGGCACGACCTGTGAGACGATAACCCCCGTGCCGGCGGGACCGAGTTCCCGCGCCAATGCTTTACTGCCCACGAAGGAGATGGTCACAAAGATGGGGGTGAAATTCGTCGCTTGCGCCCAGGCGATTAGGGTGGCGACTGGCTGGTAGGTCCCGACTAAAATCACGGCTTGGGGCTGGCCGCCGCGCAGGTCGAGCAGAGCGGTCTTTACCGCCTTGGTGTTGCGCGGATACACGCCGACTGCCACGAGGGATAGCTCGCGACGTTCTAACGCGCGACGCACCCCGCGAAACCCTTCCCGGCCAAAGGAATCGTCTTGGTACATGATGGCAATGCGCTTGATGTCCAGGTCTTCAGTCAGGCGGGCGACGATTTCTTCGGTTTCCTGATAGTAGGAGGCGCGCAGGTTGATCACGCCGCGCCACTTGGGATCGCGGAGAAAGCTACTGCCCGTGAAGGGAGCGATGTAGGGGACGCCAGCGTCCTCGGCAATGGGCACAGTTGCGCGCGAGGTTGGGGTACCGACGGCACCGATCAGCGCGAAGACCCGCTCGCCTTTGATTAGCTGGCGGGTGTTGTCGATGGCGGCTTCCGGCTCATACCCGTCGTCGAGCGACACCAATTCGAGCCGTCGCCCGTGGACCCCGCCCTGCTCATTCACCTCGCGGAAGGCCGCCTGCATCCCCAGCCGCATGTTCCGGCCCAACTCTTGGGCTGGCCCGCTAAAGGCGGCGGATTGGCCGAAGAGGATACTCCGGTCAGAGACGCCGGGCTGTTCCTCGCCAAGCGCAGCACCCGCAATCAGCAGCGCGGTCGCGCATCGAGCAAGCGCGCTATTCAACTATCCCTCCGCTTGACTAAAGTCAGGCAGTTCTTGTTTTGCTGTCGCTGGTAGCGGACCTCATCCATCATGGTGCGCACGAGGTAGATGCCGAGGCCGCCCACGGTGCGGTCCTCAACCTCGGCGTCCAAGTCTGGCTCTGGAGCGTCGAGCAGCGGATTGAAGGCGTGTCCGTCGTCCTCGATCTCGATGGTGATCGCCTCGTCCTCTGAGGAGATGACGATTTTGATTTCGTGGGCTTGGTCGTCATCGTGTCCGTAGTTGACGATGTTGACCCCCAATTCCTCAACGGCTAGCCCAATCTGAAAGGTGACGTCTGGCGACCAGTTTTCTTCTTCCGCTAGTTCCTCAATAGCGGCGTTGACCTTGTGCAGTTCGTCTAGTTCAGTCGCGATGAGCAGCGATCTTTGGGCGCTCATTGGTCTGTCTCACTGCGGCAAAGCGTCAGGCAGGTGACGTCGTCAAATTGAGGGGCATCGCCGGCAAAGGCTTCAACCGCCGCAAAAACCGCCTCGTTGGTAGCGCGGGCGTCCATAGGGGTCCCGTTGGTGAAAATCTCGCACAGGCGCTCTAGCTCGAACTGGTCGCCTTGGTCGTTTTCGGCCTCGGTGACGCCATCGGTGTACAAGACGACGCGGTCGCCGGGTTGCAGGAATATCGAGCTTTCCTCGTAGGCGAAATCTGGCACCACGCCGAGCGCTACTCCGCCGGTCGGCGGAATCACGGTCGAGCTGCCGTCGGCGTGGACCACCAGCGGCGTATTGTGCCCGCCATTGGCATAGGCCAACTGACCGTTTTCTGGATCGAAAGTCGCGTAAAACACGGTCACGAACATGGCGGCGTCGTTTTCTTCTTGCAGCAGTTGATTTACTTCGCTCAACACCTTGCCCGGCGAATCGAGGCCAATGGCCGAGCCCTTCAGCAGGGTGCGGCTCGACATCATAAACAGGGCCGCTGGCACGCCCTTGTCCGAGACATCGGCGACGACGAGGCCGATGCGGCCGTCTTCGAGGGACAAGACGTCGAAGAAATCGCCGCCAACGTCGCGCGCGGGCTTCATGCCGCCAAAAATTTCAAAGCCCTGACCCGTGGGGAAACTGGTGGGCAAGATGGACTGCTGCATCTTGTTGGCCACGCTGAGTTCGTTTTGCAGGGCGACTAGTTTGTCGCGCGACTCCAGCGCCTCGCGCCACAGCTCTAGATGGTGCAAGGTCCGCTGGATGGTCACCTTCATGTCCTCGAAGTCAATGGGCTTGGTGATGAAGTCAAACGCGCCCCGGTTCATGGCCGTGCGGATGTTCTTCATGTCGCCGTATGCCGAGACAATGACCGAGCGGATGTTGGGGTCCACCTTGGGGATCTGCTCTAGCAAGGTAAGCCCGTCCATCCGGGGCATGTTGATATCCGAGAGCACCATGTCGATGTCTTGCTCTTCGTTTAGCACCTCTAGGGCTTCGACGCCGTTTTGGGCAAACATAAAGCTGTACTGGCCCGAGCGAATTTCGCGGCGCATGCGCTGCCTTACTAGGTGCTCTAAATCTGGCTCGTCATCGACGACGAGGATCTTAGGTCGTATTATTGCCATTTCTCTTTCCCCAAGTTTGGGTTAGCCTAACGCGGCTGTCAAAGGTTAATTGCCCGGTTCGATCACTACCTTCATGGCCGATTCTCCGCCGGTAATGTCGAGGCCCTCGCGGATGTCGGACAGCGGCAGCCGATGCGTGATAAAGCGATCCAAGGGCGCGGTCGTGCGGCGCAAGAAAGATAGCGCCGTCTTGAACTGCATGGAAGGATAGGCCCACATGCCGCGGATGTCCAAGTCCTTGAAACAGACGATGTGCGGATGGATCTCCACTGCCCCCGGATCGGTGAAGTGCCCCACCTCCACGACGATGCCACCCCGGCGCACCAAGTCGAGCGATTCTTTGAAGGCTACGGGCACGCCGGCTGTTTCAATGACGATATCGGCCCCCACGCCCTCGGTCATGTCGTGGAGGGCTTGCTGTCGCTGTTCGGGGCTACCTTCGCCCATCGCGAGCACTTGATGAGCGCCCATGGAGCGGGCGAGTTCCAGTCGGGCCGCGCTCAGGTCGCCGGCGATAATAAGGTCCGTGCCGATGTGGCTCAGTACCGCTACCACAAGCTGGCCGATGGGACCGGCTCCGAGGACCAACACGGATTTGTCGAGGCCCAGCCCTTCGCCGATGTGCGGGATGCCCGGACCTAAGGCGCGCTCTACGGCCCGGGTGGCCACAGCGGCTGGCTCGGTGAGTACAGCTCGTTCTGAAGGCAGATCGTCGGGGATCTTGAAGAGCCACGAGTGACCCGTCAAATGAAGGTATTCGGCAAAACCGCCGCGCGGCATGGGCGCGAGATCGGCGCATACGAATCCGTACACAAAGCGATTGGAGCACAGGGTGGGCCGCTGGGGCATGTGCAGGCAGTAGTAGCACCGTCCACAGGCCCGCGACGAGGGCGTCGTCGTCACGCGGTCGCCCACTGCGACTGGGCCGCCCACTATGGCCAAGCTATCGGCTGCGGCCGGGCCCATCTCCTCGACGATGCCCACTAATTCGTGGCCGGGTATCACGGGAAACGGCAGGGCCATGTGGCCAGCGAACATGTGCTTGTCGCTGCCGCAGATGCCCGTGCGTTCGATCTTCAATAGGACTTCGTCGTCGCCGATTTGGGGTTTGGGATACGAGCGCACGGCGATCTGGCCGGGGCCGGTCATAATCGCTGCCTGTATCTGACTCATGCTTTTCGTCTCCTATACAATTTTAATAGCCGATGCTGCGCATGTACTGGCGGTTGATTTGCATCTTTTCGGTTTCGGGCCGCTTGGCTTCTCCGGGGCAGACTGTGATCCAGCCGGTGTATCCGGCCTCCCGCAGCGCCGCCATAAATGCCGGGTAGTCGCACATGGGGCCTTCGCCTAGTTCCACGGTCTGTCCGTCTTTGAAATCGTGCAGATGCACGTACGCGATCCGCGCGGCGAAATCGCGCACGGCTTGGACCGGGTCATAGCCCCAATGTACGGCGTGAGACATGTCCATGCAGAGGCGGCACGCGTCTAGGCGACCCATGAAGCGCTTCCACTCGTCGGCGCTATCGACGAGGTGATTGATATGCGGATGAAATGTAACCACAACGCCCAAGTCTGCGCCGTATGCGGCTAAATTTTCGTACGCAGCCGCCATCTGGTCTAGCTCCGCGTCCGTGCCGTTGCGTCCCTCGCGCCCCGGTCCTTTGGTCATAAAGGTTGCGACCCCGAGCTCGGCGGCAAACTCGATTCGCCGCTTGTTGATCTGTTGGCTCGGCCCGTCGAGGTCCAGCGCGACATTCGGCCCGCAGACCGCGGCCACTTCCACGCCATGTGCCTCGCAGAGCCGTCGCACGCGCTGCGGCGTGCCCAACCAGTCGAGCGGTTGCCGCGCCTCCCAGCCATCCCAGCCAAACGTTCGCAGGGCTTCTAGCTCTTGCGCTAGATCGGGTGCCCGCCAGAATAGGCCGCTATACGCCAATTTGTAGCTCATTTCCTATGCCTAAAAATTCCAAATTTACCCAACTGCCAAGGCCGGGGCAATGGTCTGCCGCCATTGTGAACGGAAATGTAAGTGAGATGTTACATAGGGCATTATATAAATGAAACGCAGCAGGATGAACTTGGGTTCACCTCCATGCAAATACCACGCCCAACGCTTCTTGTGGATTGTCGGCGAGCATATCGTAGGTGGGTTGGCAATCGGCGGGGTTGGCGACGTGGGTGATTAGGTCTTCGATGGGCACCTTGCCAGCGGCCATTAAGCGCAAGACCAGATCGCGGTCTCTGCTTTTGTTCCAGGGATAATAAATGTGGTCATCGTCCGGGGTTTTGGGCTGATGTGCGCCGAGGATGGCGATTTCGCGCTGGTGGACTTCGGGTAGAAAACTCACTTCGACGGTGCCGCGCGGAGATCCCAGCGCGACTAAGCGACCCCCTAGCCGCGGCAAGGTCAGGGCCATGGGATAGACGGCGGGGATGCCGGTTGCTTCGATGACCAGATCGACGCCGTCGCCCACGCAATGCTGGCGCACGGCTGCGGCGACATCATTAGCGGTGGTGGGATTAATGCAAATATCTACGCCACGATCCTTGGCTTTGCCCAGGCGGAAATCGTCCAGATCGATTGCAATGACTGGGAGGGCACCGGCCAGTCGCGCAAAGGTCGCTGCCAGTTGGCCCACAATGCCCATGCCGGTGATGGCAACGGTCTCGCCCAATTCGGGACGGCCAACCCGATGCCCGTGCAGGGCAATAGCGCACATGACCATGAATGCCGCAGATTTGGGCGAGACGCCGGTGGGTGCTTTGCGGAAATTGCCGGTCAGGACCGCGTGGCTGGCGTGGTTGCCTTGGCCAGCAATGCGGTCGCCGGGTTGTATTCCCTGCACATCTTTGCCGACTTCGAGCACCACGCCCGTGTTGCAATAGCCGGTGGAGCGCGGAAATGTTATTGCACTCGCTGGTTCGCCGCCGTGCGCGTAGCCGTAGATTTCCGTGCCGACGCTTACGGCGGTGTAGTCGTTTTGCACCAAAATGCCGTGGTCGGGTACGCGCGGCAGTTCAAAGTCCGCCAATTCGATCCGCCGGATGTCTGTGCAAATTAGTTGCTGTGCTTTCATCGTTTCGGCTCCCCTTAGCTGGCGGCGTCCGGGGGCCAGGTCGCTACCGGATTCGCCGGGTCCGGATCGACGGGCCAAAGCCCGCGACCGCTTCCCGTGAACGGAATGGAGGCGAAGTCTAGGGTGCAGACCCCGGGGCCGTCGAATAGTAGGCCGCGCTCCCAGGGGGCACCAAAGGCCGCCATCCACCCGGTCATATTTTTGACCATGACTGCGAGGGCGGCGTCCGGCTGCAGCCCGGCGCACTCGTAGAAGGCCGGGTCTGGAGTCAGCGCTGGGTACGAGCAGGCGACGAGCTGGATCTGCCCCGACTCGACGACCGCAGCTTCCCCCATCGAGAAGGTCTGGCCCGTGTAGGCTCCGCCTCGGGCCTTGTAGTTGCCCGCTCCCGTCCAGATCACGCGCCCTTCCCAAGAGACCGGCGGGTCGCCGGTAGTGAAGCGGGTCGCCCCACGGCGGGCTGCGGCGACAGTGCTTGGGTCAACCACCCAGAGCAGCACTTTGCCGGGCAGCTCTTCGCGGAGCGGCAACAGCCGCCGCAGGGCCTCGGCGCTGTGGCCGGGAGAGCCTCCAGAGGTCGCATCCGCGGTATCGACCAGCACCCAGGGTTCCGGCCCCTTGCACCGGAGCCTCTGCAGGATCTCCGACCAGGGGATGAGTTGGCTTCTCCAATGGTGCCTCTGGGCGTACCACTCGTCGGCGAGTTTCTGTAGCTCATCGATGGGGACGCCGTCTCCGGTGGCGGTGATGACCACGGAGGAGCCCATTTCGCGGATGTCCATCCAGGGCTGCACCGGCAGGATGCAGACGTCGAGGACGTCTTCGTGCCGCCGTTCCAGTTCGCGGGCGCGGGAGAGCAGGTCGCACAGGTGGCCCGCGAAATGGGTGCTGTCCGTCGGGGGCATCAGGGCAGACACCTTGGCTGCGGCGCGGGTGAAGGGACCCGGGTGCAGGGCCAAGCTCGCGGCGCGCTCGCCGGTGGCGGTGAAATCCATGTGGGGGAAGGTTCGGTACGCAGTGACCGCGTCGGCGTGCTGCAGCATGCGGCGGGTGAAGTTGGCGTGCAGGTCGAGGGAGAGCACGACCCGGCCGCGGTAGCCGAGATCGGTGCGCACCTTTTCGAGGAGGTATCCCTCGGGATCGTCCTCGCCGTCGGCGGCTGCGGCTCCGTGCAGGTGGAGGATGAGGACGTCGAACGGCATGGCGGCGGCGACCCGGTCGAGCAGGGTGCCGCTGATCTCGCGAAAGCAGGCGGCGCTCAGGCGTCCGGCAGGAGAGCCGCAGAGGGCGGTGAAACAGGGGGCGGTTTCCCAGCCGGCTGCGTCCAGCACCGCTAGGCTACCGTGCATCTGCGAATCGGTCCCGGCGGCCCAAGTGCGCACTTGGGCTTCGTCTTCGAGGAAGACGCCCCCTTTCTTGAAGAGGTCGATCTCCGCTAGGGCGGGGGCGAAGGTGTTGCTTTCGAAGATGAACTGGGCGAGGGCGGCTTTCATGGGAAGCGGGCACTCATGGAACGGCTAATCAGCCTGTTCGGATCTCTGGTTATGATCGTCTTGGACTCTGCCTTGGTTTGTCCGCTTCTTCGGAAGAGCCTCGTTCGAATACCCGTCATGTTCCACGGCCACCAGCACAATCGGGTAGGACTGCGCCTCTCGTAATTCATGCTCTACGTATTGGACGGCATAGCTAAAGCTAGCAACGCGATCGGTCAACAGATATGCGAAGTCATCGGACGGAACGACTATCACACCGACATCAATGTGGCTGTCTTGGAGATTATTACGGATGTGGGCATTGAATTTTGCTGATTTTCATTATTAAAAAAAACCTTGAAATTAAATTGCGGTTCTTGAGCGGTGAAGAACGGATAATTCTCCTCGATGCGCCTGCGAATATGCGCCGCGTCGTAAAGCTCAGTGCCGATCCAGTTGCGGTGAAGCTTCTCTGCTGCTTGGTATGTGGAGCCGCCGCCGCCAAAAGGATCAAAGACAGTATCTCCCGGCTCGGTTGAAATAAGGATGGCTCGTTCGGGAATTATCAGTTTTAGTTCATTCACCCCTGGCCGAACCTTAAACTTTTTGTGGCGATTAGGAGAGGTGTCCGTCCAAAAATCCGTCAAGTTCACTCCTGCGGGATTCATCTTGTTGCGGTGGCCGCCGTAGTCTCGAATTTCCCTCCCGCAATGTCGGCAGGTTTCGATGGGCAGGCGAAGCTTATTGAACACGCGGGGCGTGCCTCGGGTATAGTAGAGGAGGGCATAATGTGCTGGATAGAGCTTTTTCCCACGTGGGTAGGTTCCCTTCATGGTAAGCGCAATCCAGTGCCTGAAGTCCAATTGTTCCCCCATGATCGGCGCAAACTGGACCGCAAGTTCCGGTGTAGCATAGAGGAAAAACGCGCCACCTGGCTTTAAAATTCGGCAGCACTCAAGAATCCATTCCCGGCACCAAGTCAAATACTCAGACTTCGTCTTCTTGTCGTTGTAGCCATTCTTGTAGTCCTTCCCGATGTTGAATGGAGGATCGGCAAAGACGGTATCAATGACCTCCGTCTTCATGTGCTCAAGCACCTGGAGGCAATCGGCGTCGTAAAGGACGCCGTGGGATGTAGTCAAAAACGGCTGATTCACTTGAAAACTTTAATAGTCAAAGAGAGATTGGTTGCTAGGAGGGAGGCTTCTGATCAAATAGAGTCGTAGAAGCCATACAGTTACTGTATTGTAGCTAGTATTCTAATGTATAAATCTGTAGTTCCAGGTCAACTATATGGAGGCCATTGTCTAGGCCTTCAGCTTGCTCAATATATTAGCTGCGGGAATGACGAGTGGACAGGGGCTTTGGGGTGGGGAATGACCGTTATTGGGATTTCGTAAACAGCTTCTATTATTGTTGCGGCTTGCAACACTTACTATGAATAGGTATATAGTAGCTAATGTCTCGACACGATGGGGAAATAAAGTGACGCGCGACACTCCGAACCGTGGAGCCGCGGACGGCGGCTTGGTGGCTCGTCTATCCGAAGACGCGCTCAAGGTGAGACGCTATTTCCCGACGCTCATTTTTTCTCTGGAAGTTCCGGACAGCGAGATTCTGAACGCCGACCTGATCGAGGAGATATACGCCGAACGAGAACGCGACAGAACAGGGGTGCGCAAGTCGAACTTCCCGGAGTTGGGGAGTTGGCACAGCCACGTCAAGCTGCACAAGGACGTCGCGTTTGCGGAATTGGTTCAATGCGTCGATGAGGCCGGGGCCATGATGTGCCGCGAGCTCGGATATCACAGGTCCTATCGACTGAGAATCGGCACCATGTGGTCGATCATCAATCCACCGGGTAGCTCGAACCGGGCCCATATCCATCCCGGCTGTATCTGGAGCGGCGTTTACTACGTCCAGGCACCTAGGAATTCGGGGCAAATCGAGTTCATCGATCCGCGCACCCAGAACCTGATGAGTCAAGTCGAATACATCCCCGACACCAAGCGCCCGCGAATCTGCTGGACGAAGGTCCAATACAAACCCGTGGCCGGAAAAATGCTGATTTTTCCGAGTTGGCTGTACCATAGCGTAGGGCCGAATCGATCCAAGGCCAAGGGGAAGGACGCCGATCGGATCATCGTTAGCTTCAACATGTCTCAGGAAAGGCGCAGATAGTCACACACGGAAGCCCTCATAGGAGGAACCAAGATGAGATACCTAAAGCAATTTATTTTCCTCGTGTGCATAATGATATTGATGGATTTGGGTCGGCCTTCCTCTCTTTACGGGCAGAGTGTAAAAGACACGCCGTTGGGTGACGAGATCTCGCCCCTCATTAGAAGCGAAAGGAGCATTGACTCATTCAGCATCAGTGCTTCCAGTGACGATGACGACGATGACGACGATGACGACGATGACGACGATGACGACGATGACGACGATGACGACGATGACGACGATGACGACGATGACGACGATGACGACGATGATGACGATGATGACGAGGAGGATGAGGGGGATGAGGGCGACGAGGGTGACGAGGGTGACGAGGGCGATGAGGGCGATGAGGGTGATGAAGGCGATGAGGGTGACGAGGGCGATGAGGACGACGGCGACGAAGGTGACGAGGGCGACGAGGGCGACGAGGGCGATGAGAACGACGAGGGCGATGAGGGCGATGAGGGTGATGAAGGCGACGAGAACGACGGTGATGAGGGTGATGAAGGCGATGAAGGCGACGAGGGCGATGAGGACGATGAAGGCGATGAAGGCGACGAGGGCGATGAGAACGACGGCGACGAGGGGGATGAAGGGGATGAGGACGATGAGGGTGACGAGGGCGATGAAGGGGATGAGGGGGATGAGGACGATGAGGGCGATGAGGGGGATGAAGGGGATGAGGGGGACGAGGGGGACGAGGGCGACGAGGGCGATGAGGGAGATACCACGGCGTCGAAGTCGGACAGCACGTTCGATTTTGATGGCAACGGTGAGGTCGATTCAGCCGACTTGTTCATGTTGCTCTTTGCTTACTTCTACGGCAGCAGCGATCCTCGCTTTGACCTCGATGGAAGTGGTGAGGTCGATTCAGCCGACCTAGACCTATTCCGCGACGTGTTCGACTCAACGGGACAGGCCAAGCTGGTGGCGACGACTCAGGATCAAATCGGGCTGCTCGATGCTCCCCAATTGCAGCAGAACGCGCCCAATCCATTCAACAGCCAGACGGTCCTTTCCTACTTCATGCCGGAACCGGGTCCGGTGCGCATGGAGATTCTCACGTTGACAGGGCAGCGAGTAGCGGTCTTGAGTCAAGGGCAGCAGAGGGCGGGCTATCACCGGCTTTCTTGGGATGGCCGGGACGACGAGGGCCGCCTTCTAGCCACCGGCGTCTATCTGTACAGACTGGTGACGACCAAAGGCGTTTTAACGCGCAAGCTCGTCCTGCTGCGTTGAGCAGACAAATGCCGCAAAGGCTTCGACGCAAAGAAGCGGTATTCGCGCATAACGACTGGATTACTTTGCTCGATTAGAAACTCGGATGCATATTGGTGCTGAGTTCTCGACGGGCTATTGGCGAAGTGCTGGCAGGCGCAGCCAATAGCCTCTTTTTATTTGTGCATTCTACGTCGTACTAACTTGTTACGTCTTTCTTCCTGTAAGCTGCAATCACAGCGACTGCAAAAAGGCCACGAGCGCGTCCCGGTCGCTCTGGTCTAGTTGGCGCACATATTCCCGCGCTGTTTCCGCCTCGCCGCCGTGGAACATGATGGCTTCCATCAGCGTGCGCGCCCGTCCATCGTGTAGATACGCTGGAATGCCATTGACCGTTGCCGTCAGGCCAATGCCCCACAGCGGCGGCGTGCGCCACTCGCGGCCGTCGGCCTCAAAGTCGGGACGGTCGTCGGCTAACTCTTCTCCCATATCGTGCAACAGCAAATCCGTGTAGGGATGAATGGTTTGGTTGGACAGGGCCGCAATCTCATGGCGGCCCGTCTGCAGGGTGGGGATGTGGCATCCCGAGCACTGGGCTGTAGCAAAGAGCTCTTCGCCGCGCAAAGCCTGCGGATCGTCGATGTTGCGGCGGGCGGGCACCGCTAGGGTTTGCACGTAAAAGGTGTTGATATCCAAGGTCTCTTGGCCGATTTCAGGGTCGTCTCGGTGGTCGTCCATTTGCGGCTGGCCAGCGGTGGATTCCTCGGGGAAATAGGGGCTGGTGATGCCCATGTCTTGGTGGTAGGCTCCGGCGATCTGCTGCAACAGGTCGGGATTGTTGGCTTTGAGGCCAAAGCGGCCCAATTCGGTCTGTTGTGTGCGAAAGTTGTACACCCGATTGGGGCGGCCAGATATGCCGTCGCCATTGCTGTCGCCGGGGTCGGCTAGCGCCAGAATAGTTTCTTCGGGAATGGCTTCGAGCAGGCCGCGACCAAAAACCGGCGGGGCCATGCGCGGCGAGAACAGGGCGTCCGCCGGCAATGGCTGATAGGTCTCCACTACGTCGTACACCGGAAAGCGTAGGGAGTACGCGGTGCCGTCGGCAAAATGGCGGGTCTCCTCAAAGTAGGTGAGGTCGATCCGCGCTTCGGGTGCGACCCCGAAAACGGCGCGATCGCCGATCTGTTCGCCAAAGCCCGGCACCGGCTGTGGGCCACCGGGCACTTCGGGATTGGTGCCGGGCAGGCTGACTCGCATGAGCATGGAGCCGATAAAAGGGGAGGCCTCGCCGAACCCTTCGCGCCCCCGGCCATCGCGGGCGTGACAACCCACGCACGAGGTCTGATTGAAAACCGGCCCTAGACCGTGCCCCACTTCGGCCGGCGAGGTGACAAAGACCTGCTCAAAGGCCGCGTCTCCGGCCAAAAAGCGGTCTAGGTCCATCCCGTCCAGAGAGGGGATGGGGTTTTCAAAAGCCAAACTGCTGGCGTCAAAGACCGTCGCCGCCCCGCCGGACAGGGCGCGGTTGTCGTCCTCTATGGGAGTCGGGTTCGGGTCTAACCCCCGGTCGTCGCCGCAGTGTGTAAGCGTAGTTAGAAGACCGATACAGAGTATGGACTTACGGGTAATGATCATTGTGAGAGACGAGGTTAGTTAGTTTACGCAGCGAGTGTTGGGACCTACCCCCTAACCCCCTTCCTACGAGGAAGGGGGCACGAAAGCTCCCCTCCCCGCGTCGGGGAGGGGTCGGGGGAGGGGTCCCTAATTCCCCAACACCAGTGGTAGGATATTTTCCTCTAAGGTTTGCTGGACCTTGGCTACTGCGGCCTGCGCCTTCTCGATTTGGTCCCGATCCGAGGCAATGGCGTCGCGGAAGGGCTGCTGGATATTGCCGATCTCGTCGATGGCCGTCTGGATTTCTCGTTTGAGACGCTGATCGAGGTCGGCGTCGGCTTGGCGGATGAAGTCGTCTAAGCCTGCTCCGGTACCGGCGTAGTCGCCGGTATAGACGTGCTGGACGCTGCGGAGGTTGTTCTGGAAGTCGGCAATAGAGTTGAAACTAAACTGGGATTCGACGAGGCGGGTATCTCGCTCGACGAAGGGGTCGGCGATTTTGCCGTTGGCGACCTCGTCGCAGATGCCGATCATGCCGCCGACCATTTCCTGGACTGCCGACTGGGAGGACGGATACGCGTCGCTGCCGTTGCCGGCACCGCGGACCTTTTGGCCAAAGTTGCCGCCGGAGGAGATCCAACTCGTGTGCAGGGCCTCGGTAGTGGCCTTTAGATCTTGGGTCGTGGCGATCAGATAGGCGAACTCGCGCTCGGTGAAATCGGCCGCGGTCTTGCTGCCCCCTTCGTCAAAGAGCAGGTACTCGATGGTGTGGAAGCCCTTGAGGGTTCCGTCCAGACTGTTCACATACGCGGGCGTCAAGTCGCTGTTGCTGGCCAATACTCCGTCCAAGTCCGTGCGGTTGACCGGCCAACTGTCGAGCGCTGGATCGTAGCCGTTGAAATCTACTGGCCCAAAGAGAAATCCCTCGCTGGCTTCCCAGGGGATGCGCGTGGCCACCCAAGCGTTGCGGGCGGCACTGAGGTTTTCAGGCGTAGGATCGCTGCTCAGCGCCTCGACTGCGGCAAGCAGTTCGCCGGCCCGCTCGTCCAAATCCGCGTACGTGGCAATGACGACATTGTCGGTGAAGTTGCTCAAGATCGGCCCAAAGTCGAACTCGGCTTCGGCTGGCCCGGTGGGTGCGTCGCTGTCGTCGCCGCAGCCGGCAATGAGCAACAGACTGCAAGCGGCTAGTCCGAGCCCCAATCGCAAGAATATGGCTTTCATAAGGGTAGCTCCCTTTTGTCAAAATTGAAACTTAGCGCACAGGCGACTTCCACCCGTGCCCGGTTTCACAGTGAATGTTTTTTAAAACTGAAATCCCAGCCCCAAGCTTAGGGTGTTTTCCGGGTTAAAGCGGGCGGCACCGAGTCGCCGCATGGCGTAATCGGCTTTGAGCACCACGGTTTCTTCCATGTTGTAGTTCGCGCCCAAGGTATAGATCCGGCGCGCAAAGCGCGGATTGTCAAAGGTCTCGTCTGGGACTGCGGCCATGCTGTCGTACGCGTCCAAGCGGATGAACAGGTCCAAACGGTTGGGCGAGAGAGCGGTCAGCCAAGGCAGGACGTCGTAGCCGACCTCGGCGAAGGCCGCATACGCCTCCCGGGCCACTGGCGAGCGCAAGACGTCGAGATTGTTCGATAGGGTGCGGTTGCGGGCGCTGACGAGGGCGGCATTTTGCAGGTGTCCATAGAGGTACAGCCCGCGTGCGCGAACCCGCCCCCAGTCTAGGCTGCCGTGCACGTCGACAATGGAGACGTGCGCGGCAATCCCTTCCATATCGGGCTTGGGGCGGTTGTCGGCGCTGTCGCCGCGATAGCCGGAAATACCCAGCACACCGTGCGGCGCGAACTCATAATCGAGGCGAGCGACCCAAGCCATATTGGTCGCCTGAATCGTCTCAAAGCGCTTTTGGTGGCCGCCGACGATCCAAGTTTGCGAACTGAACCCAGTCGCATCTAGGCCGTTGACTAGCTGTACCTGATAGCGCCAGCCCTGGTAGGCCCCGGAGACCTCCACGCCGGTCTCGTGCCAGAGCGCCGGGATGATGGAAGTCTCGGCTTCCGAGCGCCGGGAGCCGAAGAAATCAGCGGGATGGTAGCGATGGCTCAAGTGGCCCACGGCGACGTAGAAATGCCCCAAGCGGACGTGGAAGGCATCGCTGAATTTCCGCTCGACGGCCAGCTCTTCGACTACTACTTCGCCGCCTTTTTCAATTTCCTGCTCGAACTCGCCGAATTCCTCAAACTCCAATTCCAGCGCGGCACCAGCCCCGCCGTGCTCAAATTCCACCTCGGCTTCCAATTCGGTATTTTTGAGCAACTCGACTTCCAGTTCGAGCGCGAGGCGGGTGATGTCGATGATGGCGCGGCTGTCCGGGGGAGAACCGTTGGGACCGCTTTTTTGGTCGGGGCCGAAATCGAAGTGGGAATAGAGCATCTCGCCGTAACCTTCTAGATGGAAGGACGGCTTTGCGGAGGCGTTTGCGTCCTGCACGGATAGGAAAGCGAGAAGGATAAGTAGCTGAAAAATAGGGAGATAAGGTCTGCTGGGAGAGTGTCGCATGGATTGAATAAAGAGTCGTAATATCGCTATTACAAATTTTCTGTTAATAAAACTAAAGTTTCCTTTGATAATCTTTTGTTTTATATGCCAAACAAAAGTATAGATAGTATTTTTATCTGTCAAGGACATTATTTGATGATGTTACGCGGTAGGGGGCGGTTTGAAACCGCCCCCTACCGCACCGTATATTTAATGAATTTGGAGAATCTATGGGATTTGTAGAAACATTCGCCGACTCGCTGAAAGAAATGCCTTCCGCGCCGATGGGAGAGTCCCTACGGCCGCTGTGGCAAGAGGCCCTCGCGCAGATCGAGGCCGAGCACCAAGCCGGGGCCGATGGGCAGACCGTGGCCCGGCGGATCGCCGAGGCTATGGACGCGGTGGTGCTGTCTATTTACCAGAGCGCCATGCCCCAGACGGCTGGCCCCCACGCGCTGGTGGCGCTGGGCGGATACGGCCGCTGCGAAATGGCACCGCACTCTGACGTTGATTTATTGTTCCTGTTCGCCAAGAGCCAAGACAAGGTTCCCGAAGTGGTCGCCGGCGTGTTCAATCCGCTGTGGGACTTGGGGTTTGAGGTGGGGCACAGCAGTCGCACGCTGGACGATGTGGTCAGGGCGGTGCGCGAAGACCTGGAATCGCGCACGGCGATGATGGACGGCCGTCTGCTGGCCGGCGACGCCGCGCTTTTCGCCCAGTTCCAAAAGCGGCTCTACAAGCGCGTGCCCAAGCGCACGGTCGTCGAGCTGAATCGGCTGCGCCAGCAGCAGCGCGAAGCGCGGCAATCCGTCCAGCTTTTAGAGCCGAATGTCAAGGAGAGCCCTGGGGGCTTGCGCGAGATACAGATGTTCGAGTGGGCGCTCAAGGCCAAGGTCAAAGCGCCCGAGTACGGCGATTTGTACGCGCAGTATCTCGATGGCAGCAGCAAGAGCCTTGCCCACAGCCGCGCCTTCCTCTGGCGGGTACGGCACGCGCTCCACTTTGCCGTAGGCCGCAAGCGCGATGTGCTAGAGCACGATCTCAAGCCGCAGATCGCGGCCGCCTTGGGCTATGAAGACCAAGACCAAGAGCTAGCGGTCGAGTGCTTTATGCGCGAGTACTACCTACATGCGCGCACTGTGCATCAGCTAGTAGAACGCGCCTTCCAGCAATTGACGCGCAAGCCGCGCAACAGCAGCCGCAGCATGTATCTAGAGCGCGGGGTGGCCGCGATAGAAGGGGAGATCGTCCTTGCTGATGGCGAGGCGTACTTTGCCGCCGATCCCCTGCGCCTGCTAAAAATTTTTCTCACGGCCCAGACCAAGAACTTGAAGCTGAGCGATCAAGCGCAGAGCGCGGTGCGCGCCAGTCTGCCGCTGATCAACGACGCATTCAGACGCCTGCCGGCGGCCCGTGACTTATTCCTCAGGATACTCAAGCGCAAATACCGCACGGCGCGCACCCTCCGGAGCATGCACGACTTGGGCGTCTTGGGCGCGTACTTGCCCGAGTTTGAGCGGCTGACCTGCTTGGTCCAATACGACATTTACCACATCTACACGGTCGATGAGCACACGCTGGTCGCGCTGGAAAATTTGGAAGCTCTTGGTCAGCAGGAGGGAGCCATGTCGGCGATCCTCGCCCAATGCACGCGCCGCGATTTGCTGTTCTTCGCCGTGCTCTTGCACGATGTGGGCAAGTGGAAGCGCGACGACCACATCGCGCGCGGCATTGAGATGACCGAGGAGCTGAGCGAGCGGATGGGGCTGTCTCCAGAGGAGCGGTCCATGCTGAGCTTCCTCGTGGAGCACCACCAAGACATGGTGCTGATCTCTAGGCGACGCAATCTCGACGACTACGAGATGATCGCCGAGTTTGCCGGGCTGTTCGCCAACGCGGAATGGCTGCGTGCGCTCTACTTGGTTTCATACGCCGACCTGTCGGCGGTTGCGCCCGACGCGTGGACCGACTGGCAAGGGGCCTTGCTGTGGGAATTGTACTACAAGACGGCCGAGCAACTGCACTCGGACCGGGAGGCCCTAGCGGCCAAACAGCGCGCGCGCCAGAAACTCGACGAGCACCTCGATCACATCGAGGGCCACTGGCCGGCCCAGCGCGTCGTCCAGTTCCAAGAGCACATCGATCAGCTACCCCCCAGCTATTTGGTGGCTTACAACCGCGCGCAGATCAGGGTACATCTGGAGATGATCGCCCGCCTGAGCCGGGAACAGCCTTTTGTCTTGGAATTCATCGAGCACGAAGGTCACACTGAGATCGTCGTCTGCACCCGCGACCAGCGCCAGCTCATGGCCAAGATCTGCGGTGCCTTGGCCGTCAACGACATCAATATCCTCCGCGCGGATGTCAATACCCGCGCCGACGATGTGGTGCTCGACATTTTCCAAGTGACCAACATCGACGGCAGCCCGGCTCTGCCCGACTGGAAGAAGGAGCGCATGCGCGAGCGGGTGGCCGAGGTTATTTTGCTGCGGCTGAAGGCCCGCGAGTTGATAGCGAAGTACAGCAGCAGTTGGGACCGCCGCCGTCGGCAGCGGCAGTACGATCAGCCGCCGCGCATTGCGTTCGATAATCACATTTCGGCCCGCTACACGGTCGTCGATATCGAAGCCCAAGACAAGGTGGGCCTGCTCTACAGAATCGCCTACCTGCTGGACGAATTGGATCTCGACATCCACCGCGCCATTATCAACACGGTGGCGGCGCGGGCACAAGATTCCTTCTACATCGTCGATGCCGAGGGGCAGAAGATCGCCAGCCACGAGGAGCTCGACCGGATAGAGCAGTACCTGCTCGACGGGCTGGCGTCTTAAACTTATAAACTCACAGAGGAAAATAATGTCAGAGCATCCCAAGCCAAGCTGCAAAGTAATTCGCAGCCGAGGAACCTACGAAGGCAAACAGGCACTCACCTATGTCTCAGGGATCGCCGCCGAGACCTCCGGCTCGCAGGGGATTTGCATGCACCTGCTGAACTTGCCGCCTAAAGAACGAGCCAAGGCACACCTGCACGAAAATCACGAGACAGCTATTTATGTCATCAGCGGCCAAGCTGGAATGTGGTATGGCGAGCGGCTAGAGGAGCATGAATCCGTCAACAGCGGCGACTTTGTTTACATCCCCGCTGGCGTCCCGCACCTTCCCTACAATCCCAGCGAGAC
>JAJDYK010000244.1 GCA_022825185.1 Candidatus Latescibacterota bacterium
TTGGCACACCTGTTAGAGCGCGATGGGTTTGCCCGAGTGGCAGACGCAGTCGGCATCGACAACCAAGCAAAGGCCGTGGTTTGATATAGTATCTGTGCTACGGGTTGTGTTTCCGGGGTGCAGTCGGGTATATTCTTGGCGTCCACAAAATGAAAGGTATTACTCATGTCTAATCCTACCGCGCCTAACCAAGACTACGGTGAGCGCATTGGCCGCTTGGGGGGCATCACCGAGGCCATAGGCCAGCAGTTGCGCGAAATTAAGCAAGATGTGCGCGAACTACGGCAGGAGAGCAGTAAGCAATTTCGGTGGCTTATTGGCCTTCATATAGCGGGGCTTATTGCGCTAGGTAGCCTTTTGCTCAAGTAGCGCGACAACGGCTACCAGTTCCGTCCCTATACCGCAACGTACCTCACTCATACACCAGCCCCGCACAGCGAACAACCACCTGTTCCTACACCTACCGAATGCGGGGATTAATCTGCAAATCCCACGCGCGCCAGTAGTACTTGAGCGGGTCGTCCTCGTCCCACTGGGCGTAAATATTCTCCCAATCCGTAAAGTGCATGTGCGGTTCCAGCGAGTCTTCGCGCACCGGGTGGCTCATGGGCTGGTAGCGATAGTCGAGCGAGATGCGCAGGCGGTCGCCGCTTTCGTTGTCTTGGCCCTGATGCGCCGTGAGACTGTGGCATATCAGCACATCGCCAGCGACAAAATCGCCGCCCGCCCACAGCGTATCTTCGGGCAACTCGATGGCGTGGCCACCCGCGCCGGTCGCCTGATGCACGTCTAGCTTGCCCAGCTTGTGGCTGCCCGGCGCTACCGCCAAGCTGCCCAGCGTAGCCGGACAGTCGCCAGCCGGAATCCACGCGGTCCACGTTTCGTCAGTGCCGCCAATGTAGAAATTGTCTTGGTGCGGCGGGGTAGTATGAGTTAAAGCGTTGGGGAAAATTACTCGGCAGATATTGCGACTGTGGGGCAGGGCATCTTCGCCAAAGAGCGTGGCGAACATCGCCATGATTGCCGGGTGCAGCGCCAAGGCGTTGAAGGCGCGCAACCGCTGGACATCGATGTAAAAGGCGATCCACTCGGGCGCGTTCCCTTCGATGAAAAGCTCCCCGTCGCGCGCGACTCCGTCCATCAAAGGCGCGTCGTCGTCGAGCCAGCCGTGCTGCTGACAAACTTCGAGGATCTGGCGGCGCAGGTCGAGCACCGACTCTGAATCTAACAGCGAGCGGAAGAACAAATAGCCCTGCTCAGCAGCGCGCTCGCGCAAGGCCTCGGGCGCGTCGAGCAGGGAGGTGGAATCGACAAAAGGTTCGAGGTTAATCATGGTTTGCTGGGCCATTAACTCACTCCTCTTCCTTGTCCCAAAAAGCGTGTAAGATAGCAATGTACTCGTCGGAAAGTCCGTGCTCAATCGCCCCCTGAATGACGGCGTTGAGGTATTCCTCTGAAGGCGGGTAGTGATGTCCGGCGTCGAGGCGGGAGAGATACGTCCAAACTTCGCCAAACTTAGGTATGATTATCGTGTCTCGCCGGTATTTAGTGCCCTCGCTTTCGTAGTGGTCGAGGCGTCTGAAGCCGTCCTCGGTTACTGCATAGATGACGCCTTCGACGTACGCGTCTTCGTTGGGCCGGATGCTGGCCACACCCATGCCGCTGCGCGTAAAGGAGATCATCGGGAAGCACAGCTCGTAGCCTTCCAAACGCACCACCGAGTGGACGCGGACACCTGGACAGCGAGCCTGCATCTGACTCCAGAGCAAGTTGGACCCATAGGCAAAGTAGAGCATTTCAGCCATTACCCGATCTCCTGTGGATTTTGACAAAGAGTGCGGATATAGTACCATTCAGACTCGCCGCACGCAAACTTTCATCTTCTCTGAGGAAATGGGCTTTGAACAAGAGGAACTGGGGAGCGTCATCGACGAAGATGGCCTTATCGACCCCGCCACCCGGCGAGCCATCGAGGCATTGGGCAATCTCGGCGAGGATATGCAAGAAGTCCTACCGATTGCGTACCGCTCCCTGCAGGGCGTCCACTTCCTCGATATCTGCAAGTCCAATCGCAGTCAAGTCCGATTCATTCGCGGCTGGCTACTCAATCGAGCCAGCTAGCGCCCACCCTTCGACTGAGCTCAGGTCGAAGCCTGCTGTGAGCCTCGCAAAACGCAAAGTTGTTCCCGTAATCTCTTGCAAGACAAGGAGAACTATGGCATACTTTTTGGACTAGAACCCGATCTATAGAGCAAAGAGTCCATGAGCAAACGCTTACTCCCCATCGGTATTCAGACCTTCCGCAAAATTCGAGAAGACAACTGCTACTACGTCGATAAGACCACCTATATTCGGCGGCTGCTCGACGAGGGTACGCACTACTTCCTGTCGCGTCCGCGGCGCTTTGGCAAGAGCCTGTTCATCGACACGCTCAAGGAGCTGTTCGAGGGCAACGAGCCACTGTTCAGGGGGCTAGACATTCACGACCATTGGGACTGGTCGGCGCGCCATCCAGTGGTTCACTTGAGCTTCGGCAGCGGCAACTTGAGCGAGCCAGGGGTTTTGCACAAGGAGGTGATGGCGCAACTGGACGCCCTTGAGGAAGAAACAGGCATCGAAAGCCGTTACGACACCGCGTCGGTGCGCTTCCGCCATTTGATACAGAGGCTGCATCGGCAGAGCGGCCAACGCGTGGCGGTACTGGTTGACGAATACGACAAGCCGATTCTCGATGCCCTCGAAATGCCCGATGTCGCCCGCGCCAACCGCGACTTTCTACGTGGCCTCTACGCGGTCATCAAGGACTGCGACGCGCACGTGCGCTTCACGTTTCTCACTGGGGTGAGCAAGTTCTCCAAGGTCAGCCTGTTTTCTGGTCTCAACAATCTCAAGGACATCACCCTAGACCCGCGCTACTCGGCCATCTGCGGCTACACCGAGGCCGATCTGGATACGGTGTTCGCGCCAGAACTGCCGGGCTTAGACCGGGAGCAGATCCGCGACTGGTACAACGGCTACAGTTGGCGCGGAGACGAGAGGGTGTACAACCCCTTTGATCTCTTGTTGTTGTTCGACAGCCGCGAGTTCAAAGCGCATTGGTTCGAAACCGGGTCGCCATCCTTCCTCATCGAGACGCTGTTCGAGCGGCGGCTGAGTTCACTAGTCCTTGAAGACATGATCGGCACCGACGACCTGCTGTCGAAATTCGACGTGGGCGACATCGCCACTGAGGCGTTGCTTTTCCAAACCGGCTATCTGACGATTGCCGAGGAGAGGAGGCTGGGGGGTAAGACGCTGTACCGGTTAGGCTATCCGAACCAAGAGGTAAAGCAGAGCTTGAACGAGCACCTGCTGCGCACCATGGGGCCGGATCCATCCCGGCAAGGTCTGCACGACATCCAGCTATACGAGTTGCTTTCGGCGCACGATTTCGCCGAGTTGGAGACGCTATTTCGGGCCTTCTTCGCCAGCATCCCTTACGAGTGGTACACCAACAACGACATCGCCAACTACGAAGGCTACTACGCCAGTGTGTTCTATTCCTGGTTTGCCGCTTTGGGACTCGACACTAGGGTCGAAGACAGCAGCAGCCACGGTCGGCTGGACATGGCAGTTCTATTCAACAACAACGTCTATTTGTTCGAGTTCAAGGTGGTAGAGCTGTCGTCAGCGGGTGCGGCAATGGCGCAACTGAAGGAACGGCACTACGCGGACAAGTATCGCGCTTTGGGGCAGCCGATCTACCTGATTGCCGTCGAGTTCAGCACGGAGGCCCGCAACCTCGCCGCGTTTGAGGTAGAATGCGCCTGAGCCGACAAGCAACCACATGCCAATCGCGGCCACCCAGCAAGGGATCGGGCCGCTTGTTTGAGCCGACTCTGGGTCGCAAATTGGTAATGGCCTGTCCTAGAGGGAATTAGTCGAATGCTCTTGCGCGGGCCAGCGCGGTTTTGTCCAGCCGGTGCCTGTCAAAATGGCCTGAGTCGCAAAAGGGGCTGAAACGGGCTGTCGCCCAATAAATTAGAAAGGGGGGTATCAGAACACTTGACCCGATTGCTAGGGGATTGAAATTGGACTGCTTGAGCTTCGGTAGCGGCAACTTGATTCAGACCGCAGTGCTAATCTAACCAAGAGCTACACGGCAAAGTAAAACAGGTATCGTGTAGATAGGTGCCTCACACAATTTGAAAAGGAAGACCATGGATTATCGACATATCATCACCATTGAACCCGGCAAGCGCAGCGGTAAGCCGTGTATCCGCGGCATGAGGATTACCGTTTATGATGTGCTTGACTATCTCGCCTCGGATATGTCCGTTGAAGAGATTTTGCGCGACTTTCCCGATCTTACGCACGAAGACATTCGCGCTTGTTTGGCTTTTGCTGCGGATCGAGAACGCCGACTTATGTCTATCTCTTCAGCATGAAATTCCTCTACGACCAAAATCTTTCCTACCGATTGGTCGCAGATTTGCAGGATCTGTACCCTAATTCTTTACATGTCCGCGACATAGGCATGAAGGAATCGGATGACTCGGATATTTGGGATTATGCCGCCCAGAACGGCTATATCATCGTCTCCAAAGATGCGGACTTTCACCAGCAAAGCTTTATGCACGGTCATCCGCCCAAAGTCATTTGGATTCGCGTGGGCAATTGCTCAGTGGATACAATTATATCTCTTCTTCGTACGCATCACGCTGCGATTTTGAGGTTTGAACAAAGCGAAACTGCATCTTTTTTCGCGCTGGAATAAAAGGAAAACACCTGTGAAAGCTTGGCGTTTCTATGCCTTCGGCGACATGCGACTCGACGACATCGAACTCGCGGCCTGCCCACCCGACCACGTGCTAGTCGAGCCGCTGGTAGTCCAACCCAGCGCCACCGAAGCCCAACTCGCCTTTGGAATTCCTACCCTAGCGTACGACCATGTCAAAAGCCGGCTGGAGACAGACGCACCGCTCCAGCTCTTCGGCCACGAGTTTTGCGCCCGCATTGTAGAAGTCGGCTCAGCCGTCACCGGCTACGCACCCGGCGACCGCGTGGCGGCCCGCGCCAAGCTGCCCTGCGGCGACTGCTCCTTGTGCCACTCCCAGCGCAGCGACGACTGCCGCCGCGGCCCGATCATTGGCTTCCAACTGCCCGGCTGCTTTGCCGAGCGCGCCCTGCTCCCGGCCATCGCGCTGGTCAAGGTCGATGACCGCATCTCCGACAGCGAAGCCGCCACCCTGCAATCGCTAAGCGACAGCATCGCCGGAGTCGAGACCGCGCAGCTCCGACCGGGCGATTCGGTCGCCGTCTTTGGCCAAGGCAGCATGGGCATCGAGAGTATGCAGGCCGCACGCGCCTGTGGAGCGGGCCAGCTCATCACCGTGGATGTGCGGCCCGAGGCTTGCGAGATCTCGCTCGCGCTGGGGGCCGATCACGCCATCAACGCCAGCGAGGACGATCCAGTCGAAGCCATCCGCGACCTGACCGGCGGCGAGGGTGCCGACGTGGTATTCGAGTGCGCCGGTGGCAGCGTCAAGCTGGGACTAGCCGGCGACCGGGCGCTCAAACAGGCCATGCACGCAGTGCGCTCCGGCGGCAAGCTGGTGGGCGTCTCCTGGTTCGGCGGCCCCCTAGAACTGGACGTGGACCTAATGCGGGAGCGCAGCCTGCGCTACCTCTTCCCGGACATCAGTTCGCAGGCCCATCTGGAGTACACAGTGCGCCTAGTAGCCTCGGGGCGCATCAGCATGAAACCCACCATCCGGCACGTATTAGAGGGAATAGATAAGGTGCCAGAGGCATTTGAAATCACGGCCCACAAAGCCCAGTACCAAGCCATCAATCCCGCGCAGGTCGTGATCGCTACCTAGGGAATGTCTGGATAGTTCAACGGCATCCCCGTCTTACCCAAATCGTATTGTGCTATGTGCCAACGCCCCAAGTTGGCGCTGAGAAAGAGCGACCGATCCGGGCCGCAAAAGGCGATATTGGTCGGGGCCGCCATAGCAGTGCCCTCGTAATCGTCGGCCAAAACGTCGAGCTGGCCGTCGGCATACTGATAGATGCGATCCGGGCGATAGCAGGAGCAGTACAGAGTACCCTCATCGTCGAAAGCAAGACCATCGGGAACAGTCTGCGGAAGTTCGAATACGGTCTCAGCGGCACCGTCGCGACCGTCGGCCTCGATCTTGATACGAGCCACGCGCGGGTTGATGCTCATGGCCACATAGAGATATTCACCCGCCGCATCCAGCGCCGTGCCATTGGGAAAGTCTGCCAAAGCGCGGCTCCACACCTCGCCTTGGCCCCCCGGAGCGATCTTGCAAATCCAACCATCGTTTTTGTGCCAGCCCCCAGAATTGGACACATACAGATTGCCAGCCGCGTCAAAGACCGGGTAGTTGGCCACAGTCAGCGGCACCTCGCCCGCGCGGTCGCAATACGTGCTGACCGCGCCATCCGGCTCGACGCGCTTGACGTCCCCGTTACAAACGTACAAACGGTGTTGGGCATCCTGACAAATGCCGCCGACAAAGCCGTCAACTCGGGCGAACTCCTCGAACTCGCGCCGGGCCAAGTCAATGCGGTAGATCTGACCCGCTTCGCCGCCGGCATAGGCATAGCCATCGCAGCCCCAAGCAATGCACTCGGGGTGGTCGAGGCCGCTGCCAAAATCGCCGATAATCGCTGAAATTTGGGTGTGAGTATCGAGAAGAGCCATAACGTTCCTTTCGCAATAGGGATGTAGAGTCGGCCTCGACGGTAATTCAAAGTCGCCGCGCCGACAACCCCCTCGGGACTAACGCTCGCTCTCGTCCCCTGCAAAATCCAGATTATCCACCCTAACGCCCCGCTGGTATTCATACGACTCATCCACCGGCGCAATGACCCAAGCATTTTCCGGCTGCAAATCGCCGACCAACTCGAAGAACCCCCGCGACGGCCTAGGCGCTTTTGAGAATTTGCATTCAAAGACCACCGTCCTGTCCCCGCGCTCCATGACTATATCTATCTCCGCTCCGTTGCCCGTGCGGATAAACGACGGTCGCCAGCGGGGCAGCGCAGCAATCAGATGCTCCAGCACCAAACCCTCCCATGAAGCACCGGCTATCGGGTGTCCGAGCAACTGGTCGTACCTTTCGATTTCGAGCAACGCATGCAAAATGCCGCTGTCCCTTACATACACTTTGTGAGAACTGACCAAGCGTTTCTTCAGATTCGCCTCGCAAGGAGGCAATAGGCGAATCATATACGTTTGCTCGAGAATAGATAGATACTTCTTTAGAGTCGGCACTGACACATCAACCGCTCCGGCCAGCTTGCTATAGTTGATCGTCTGGCCGTGGTAATGCGCCAGCATCTGCCATAGCCGCCGCACCACGGGCACCGGCAGACTCAGGCCGAGCGCGGGAATATCTCGCTCCAAAAAGGTCTGAATAAAATCCTGCCGCCAAGCAAAGCTATCCTCTGCATCCCCGGCGAGCAGGCTATCGGGAAACCCCCCGCGCACCCACAGCGTTTGCCAATCAGCGACGTGCCTTGTCTCCGACCGAAAAAATGGCGTCAACTGCAAATAGGCGATGCGGCCGGCCAGCGATTCGCTCGACTGCTGGATCAACTCCCGCGATGCCGACCCGAGAATCAAAAAGCGCCCCGGACGCCGGTCGCGATCAATTTCGGAGCGCAACACGACAAAGAATTCCGGCAGGCGCTGAATCTCATCCAGACACACCAACTCTTGGCGATGTTGTTCGAGAAAGAGTTCGGGTTCGGCGAGTCTGTTGAGATCAATGCGGTTCTGCAAATCCAAATAGGCCACTGACTGGCCTTTTAAATACTGACGGGCCAGCGTTGATTTACCACATTGACGAGGCCCAAGGATTGCAACAGCCGGGGAACGCCCCAAGGCTCGTTTTAACTCAGATTCTGCTTTTCTCGGCAAATATCCATGCAATTTGATAACTCCTTTTATCATTTTACATGGATAATAGCCAAATTAAGACGAATTTTCAAATAGGGCCGTTGTAAATTCTCTAGGTCGCTTGTCGTCTTTTATATTTAGCTGCATCTTTTTTGAAAGGTTCAAGTCCCTCCATGAAAGGCCGCGCTAGACACCTCTCGCGCTACATCCTAGCTACCCTCGTCACCATTATACCCTCCATGACCCAAGCCCAGTCCAACCCCGACCGCATCCAGCCCTACGCCGCCAATCCGCGCTACTGGCAGTACAAAGGCCAACCCGTGCTCCTCCTAGGCGGCACGATCAAAGACTGCCTCTTCCAAATACCCGACCTCGAAGCTCATCTCGACCTCCTGCAATCAGTCGGCGGCAACTACGTGCGCAATACCATGAGCGACCGCCGCATCTACGGCTATGAGGTCCCAGCCTTTCATCAAGCTGCCGACGGCCTATACGATCTCAACCGCTGGAATCCGACGTATTGGCAGCGCTTTGCCGATCTTTTGCGCTGGACCGCCGAGCGCGACATCATCGTCCAAATAGAAATGTGGGACCGCTTTGACCACAGCCAAAGACATTGGGAAGAAAGCCCCCTCAATCCGGCCAACAACATAAACTATACCGTCGAGGAATCGGGCCTCGAAACGGACTATCCCGCCCACCCCGGCGGCAACCAGCAGCCCTTTTTCTACACGGTCCCCACCTTGCGCAACAACCAAGTCGTGCTGCCCTATCAACAAGCCTTCGTCGATCAAGTCCTCAAGCACTCCCTCGCCTACGACCACGTGCTCTACTGCATGGACAACGAGACCAGCGGCGACCCAGCGTGGGGTGCCTATTGGAACGACTATATCAAAGAGCGGGCGCTGCAAGCGGGCAAGACCGTTGAAACCACGGAAATGTGGGACGAGTGGGACGTGCGAGGAGAAACCCATCGCGCCACCTTCGATCACCCGGAGCAGTACTCTTTCATCGACATCTCGCAGAATAGCTGGCAGCGCGAGCAGACCAATTGGGATCGCGCCCAGTGGGTGTGGCAGTACATTGTCGCACAGCCCCGACCGATCAATTCGACCAAGATCTACGGTGCCCAGACGCATAAAAACCAAAGTCGCGGCATCAACGCCCGCCACGCCACCCAGTGCTTTTGGCGCAACCTCATCGGCGGCTTTGCCTCCAGCCGCTTTCACCGGCCGGATTCCGGCATCGGGCTAACCCCCCAAGCTCAAGCCCACATTCGCAGCGGTCGCATGCTGTCCGAGGTCTTCGACTTTTTCAACGCCGCGCCAGATTCCGACAGCGCCCTACTGCGCGACCGCGCCGCCAACGAGGCCTATCTCAGCCGCGTCCCCGGCCGCCAGTACGCGCTCTACTTTACCGACGGCGGCGCTGTCGGTCTCGACCTAACCGAGACAGAAGGCACCTTCCAAGTCCAATGGCTCGACATTGTCGCCAGCACTTGGACCTCTACCGCCGATGTGGACGGTGGCGCCGTAGCGCAACTGACTCCTCCCCAAGACGGCCCTTGGGTCGCCCTGCTGACGCGGCGCTAGCGCAATTCTGAGTGCCTTGAACGATTCGAGTTGCAGATCGTCTTGTGAGTTATATTTGCGTCCATCTGCGGATTATCCTATGAACGCTTAGGATTTCTATATGAACTATAGCAACCGCGTCCCCTTCGGCCAGACCGACCTCCAAGTCTCGCGCCTGTGCCAGGGCACCGCCTTCCGCCACCTGCCCCGCGCCGACAGCCCCCAATCCCTAGCCGTACTCCACCACTGCTTGGACCAGGGCGTCAACTTTTTCGACACAGCGCAGGCCTATGGTTGGGGTGGTGCCGAGGAGGTGCTAGGACGGGCAATCTCTGGTCGCCGCGACGAGGTCGTCATCTGCACCAAGGTTCCTGGTTCGCTGGCCCCCACAAGCGACGGCGACCCCGGCGAGCGCGTCCGCTACACCCGCTCCCATCTCACCGACCGCCTCGAAGAAAGCCTCCGTCGCCTGCGCACCGACTATGTTGACCTCTACCTTTTGCACCACCGCGACGAGGGCACGCCGCCGGAGGCCATCGTCGAGGTCATGGAGGATCTAGTTCAGGCGGGAAAAACTCGCTACTGGGGCGTCTCCAACCACTCCGCCGCCGAAGTCGAAGCCTTCTTCAACCTAGCCCCCATCGCTGGCGTCGAGGACTACTACAACATCGCCGGCAGCCACTGCGACGAAACGGGACGCTCGCGAGTGGAAATCTATGAAGAAGAAATGCTCCCCCTGCTGCGGCGCACCGGGCTAGGCTGCCTAGCCTTCAGCCCGATGGACACCGGACTGCTAGCTCGGCCCAACGACCCCGCTATCTCCACCTTAGTCGCCGCCATTGACCAAGTCGCCGCTGACTTGGGCACCTCCCGCGCCGCCGTTTGCGTCGCTTGGGTCTTGCATCAGGGCATTACCTGTGTGCTCGCTGGTGCCGAGAGCGCCGCACACGTCGACGCCAATCTCCAAGGCACCCGCCTCCAACTTCCCGCAGACGCCCTCGCCGCCCTCGACCAAGCGCGTCAGACCTATCGCGCCAGCCAACAGGAGCAACGCCCGTGAACATCGTCGATGCCCACATCCACGTCTGGTCCTCCGACTTCGACCGCTATCCGCTGGCCCCCGGCTTTACGCCCTCCGACCTGTGGCTGCCCTCCTTTACCCCCGCCGACCACTTTGCATACAGCCGCAACGTCGGCAAGGTCCGCCTCAACCTAGTGCAGATGACCTGGTACGGCCTCGACCATAGCTACATCCTCGACCTAATCGCCTCCGATCCTGAGACCTATACTGGCACCGGCATCGTCCCCGGAGTCTCCGACGTATCGCTAGCCGACCCGGGCAAGACCATGCTCGCCTTGGCCGAGGGCGGCATTCGCGCCTTCCGCGTGCGCGGCGGCAGTACCGGTCGTCCAACCGCGTTTGGCCGTTCGGACCGCTGGCTCGACTACCCCGGCTATGAATCGATGTTCCGCACCGGGGCCGAGCACAATCTGGCCCTCAGCTTCCTCATGGGCCTCGCAGATCTACCCGGCCTAATCCGCCTCTGCCGTCGCTTCCCCGAAACCCCCGTAATCCTCGACCATATCTGCGGCGTTCGCATCCGCGACAGCGTCTGGCCCGAAGGCGATATCCGCACCCTCTGCAACATGGCCCGCTACCCACGCGTCATGGTCAAGCTCGGCCCATTCCAAGCCCTCGGCAACGGCGAGGCCCCTTACCTCGATCTCCTGCCCCTCATCGAGCGCATCGTCGATGCCTTTGGCCCCGAACGCGTCATGTGGGAAAGCGACAGCGGCGGCCCCGTCCGCATGAAAAATCCCGCCACCGACTTCGTCGCGGCAATCGCCCTAATCCGCGACCACGCCGATTTCCTCAGCCAAAGCGACAAGGAGCAAATCCTAGGCAAGACGGCCGAGGACTTCTTCTTCAACCGATAACTGACGTTACGCAGCATTTGTCATGCCGGCGCACGTAGGGGGCGGTTTGCAAACCGCCCCTACAAAATCCGCATCGCGTACAAGGCTGGATTCCCACTTGCGCGGGAATCCAGTGAAGGCGCGCCCTCCGCTTGATTCACCCTCCCCCATTCCGTACACTCCCCCGCAACTAGCCCACCCCACCATCCCAAAGGAGTCTCCATCGTGAAAATCGGCCTCTACGCCTCCATGTTCGGCAAAGACGATCCGCCCACCCTGCAAAGCATCGAAAGCTACATCGATCACGCCTACGACCTCCGCCTCGACTTAATCGACTTCCGCCGCGACCGAGGCTTTAGCTCCGAAGACGCCTCCTACCTCATCAAGACCAAACTCGCCTGCATCGAAAAGGGCCTTGCCATCGGCTA
>JAJDYK010000103.1 GCA_022825185.1 Candidatus Latescibacterota bacterium
TCCGAATTGCCCGGAGATGGTCGTCCTGCCCAGCGGCTCCTTCCTGATGGGTGCCCCCCCCTCAGACGCTTTCGCAGACGGTGATGAGCGGCCCTACCATCCAGTGACGATTGCCGAGCCCTTTGCCGTGGGTCGCTACGAGGTGACCTTCGCTGAGTGGGACGCCTGCGTGGCCGAAGGCGGCTGTAACGGCTACAAGCCCAAGGACAAAAAGTGGGGCCGGGGCCACCGCCCGGTGATCAACGTGAGCTGGAATGAGGCGCAGGCCTATCTCTACTGGCTCAGCCGCAAGACCGACAAATCATACCGTCTGCTGAGCGAGGCCGAGTGGGAATACGCGGTCCGGGCGGGAACCACTACAGCGTATTACTGGGGGAATTACGACAAGGCCATCTGTGCCTATGCCAACGTGGGCGAAAGTGCCTTCAACTGTGGTGGCAAAGAGAAAACCATGCCCGTGGGGTCGTTTCGTCCCAACCCCTTCGGCTTATACGACATGATCGGCAATGTCCAAGAGTGGACCGCCGACTGCTGGAACGGCACCTACGACGGGGCTCCGGCCGACGGGCGCGCTTGGCAGCAGGGGGATTGCTCCCTGCGCGTCACTCGTGGACGCTCGTTTTACTGGAAAGATCGCTATTCGTCTGACTTTCGTTCCACCGCACGCCATACGGCTCGGTCTGGTTGGGGAGAGCACTACATTGGATTCCGGGTGGCCCGGGACATGACGGTGCCGAGGAATCCCGCTCGCATTCCCTTGGAGTGATGGTAATAGGCGGTCCTAGTGCCTATGGCCGTGCATGCAGACCATTTAGAAATCGGACCCTTTATGACAGAAAACGGGGCCATATGGACGCACTTAGTAGGGGTGGAGTGAACACTGTGCCTTTGTATGAAACCGCCTATAGTGGAAAGCGAGGTCGAGATGAACACTGATAGTAAAGACGATAGGATGCCTTTGCATCTGGCCGCAGCGGAAGGTCGTATTGACCTAGTGCGTTCTCTGGTGGATAACGGGGCCGATGTAAACGCACGGGATAAAGACGACAGGACGCCTTTGCATCTGGCCGCGTATTTTGGTCATAGCGAGATCGTCCGGTTCCTCGTCGATAAAGGAGCCGACACCAACCAACGGGATAGAGACGACAATACGCCGTTGCATCTGGCCGCATATGAAGGTCATATCGATACAGTTCGTTCTCTGGTGGATAAAGAAGCCAACCCCAACGCACGCGACGAAGAGGGCCGGACGCCTTTGTCTCAGGCCGCAGCGAAAGGCCATATTGAGATCGTCCGGTTCCTCGTCGATAAAGGAGCCGGCATCAACGCTCGTGACGAAGGCGACTATACGCCGTTGTTGCATTGGGCCGCATATGGTGGTAGATGGAGGACGCCTTTGCATGGGGCCGCGAAGGAAGGCCATAGCGAGATCGTCCGGTTCCTCGTCGATAAAGGAGCCGACATCAACGTCAGCGACGGCGAGGGCCGGACGCCTCTGGCTCGGGCCGCAGAGGAAGGCCATAGAGAGATCGTCCAATTGCTGATAGATAAAGGAGCCGACATCAACGCTCGTGACGAAGACAACTATACGCCTTTGCATGGGGCCGCAGAGAAAGGCCATAGCGAGATCGTCCAATTACTGATAGATAAAGGAGCCAACCCCAACGTCAGCGACGGCGAGGGCCGGACGCCTCTGGCTCGGGCCGCAGAGGAAGGCCATAGAGAGATCGTCCAGTTCCTCCGGGATAAAGACGATACGCCGTTGCTTCAGGCCGCAGAGGAAGGTCATAGCGATACAGTTCGTTCTCTGGTGGATAAAGGAGCCAACCCCAACGCACACGACGAAGAGGGCCGGACGCCTCTGGCTCGGGCCGCAGAGGAAGGCCATAGAGAGATCGTCCGGTTCCTCGTCGATAAAGGAGCCGACATCAACGCTCGTGGTAGATGGGGGACGCCTCTGCATAGGGCCGCAGAGGAAGGCCATAGAGAGATCGTCCGGTTCCTCGTCGATAAAGGAGCCGACATCAACGCTCGTAGTAGCTGGAGGACGCCTTTGCATGGGGCCGCGAAGGAAGGCCATATTGAGATCGTCCGGTTCCTCGTCGATAAAGGAGCCGACATCAACGCCGGTGATCATTGGGGAACGCCTTTGTATGGGGCCATGATGGGGGAAGGCCATATCGAAATCGTACAATTGCTGATAGATAAAGGAGCCTACATCAACGACCACTTCGGCTGTACGCCTTTGTCTTGGCCCGCAGAGAAAGGCCATATCGAAATCGTACAATTGCTGATAGATAAAGGAGCCTACCCCGACGCATTCGACACCGAGGGCCGGACGCCTTTGTCTCGGGCCGCAGAGGAAGGCCATCTTGAGATCGTGCAACTGCTGATAGATAAAGGAGCCAAACCCAACGCATTCAACGAAGATGATGGCCGGACGCCTTTGTCTTGGGCCGCAGAGAAAGGCCATCTTGAGATCGTGCAATTGCTGATAGATAAAGGAGCCTACCCCGACGCATTCGACGCAGAGGTCCAGACGCCTCTACATAGAGCCGCTAAGAACGGCCATACAGAGGTCGTGGATTTTCTAGTAGAACAAGGAGCCACCTAAGGACAGGAGGACGATGGTTCCAGAAGACTTGGCCGGCGAATACCGGTTCATTAAATCCCTCGATGACGCAGAGGCCGTAAGGCTCGTTGAATCCGTTGCCACTGAGGGGCAGTACGCAACTGGAGCCGAGGGAGATGGACATTTTTAGGTGGAGGATTTACCTTCTAGGCTATTAATCTCCCCCACCCACTCAAAGGTAGGTAAAAATGTCTGAGCCCGTAAGGAGGCCCCCCATGATCCAGCTCCCTAAGTCCATCCTCGGCATCATCGCCGCCGTCTTCGTCTTATTTCTCGTCAGTCCGCGCTTCTACCAAAGCGTCCCGGCCGGCCATGTGGCCGTCGCCACCCTCTTCGGCGAAGTCCAGTTCAAACACTTCGGCGAGGGCCTGCACATCCCCGTCAACCCGCTCTACGAATGGAGCCTCTTCGATGTGCGCCAAAAGACGCACTCCGAAACCTCCAGCGTCCCCAGCCAAGATCAGCTACAGACCAAGATCGACGTCAGCGTTCAGTACCGTCTCATATCGTCCGACACCCCGCGCATCTTGCAGGAGACGGGCGGTTTTGAAAATGTGCGCGCTGTCCACATCGTGCCCAAGCTGCGCTCGCTCATCCGCGAGCAAGGCAAGACCATCAAGCGCGCCGAGGACTTCTTTTTAGAAGCGACGCAGAGCACTTTGCAGGTAGCCCTGCTCGAAGGGCTGAAGGATTACCTCAGGCCCAAAGGGGTTGATGTAGAGGCCGTGTTGATCCGCGACATCTCGCTGCCGCCCTTTATCACTAAGGCCATTGAGGCCAAAAAGGAGCGCGAGCAGGAAGTCGAAAAGCAAAAGGCCGAGTTGGAGCGTTACAACACCGAGCAGCAGCAGAAGATAGCCCTAGCCGTAGCCGAAAGGGACGCCGCCGAAGCCGAAGCCGAGAAGCGCCGCCTGCTCGCTGACGCCCAAGCCTACGAAATCTCCAAGATCAACGACGCCATCGGCCGCAATCCCAACTACGTCAAGCTCCAAGCGCTCAAGTCCCTTGAGGCCATTTCTAAGGATCCTGCCGCCAAGGTCTATTTCATCGACGGCGACAGCCCGGCACCGCTGCCGCTAATGCACCTAGGCGACGCCAAGTAGATGCCTGCCAAATACCGCGTTGGCGTCATCGCCTCTGGCCGCATTGCCCGCGAGCACGGCCGCGGCTGGGCCGAGTGCGAGCACACTGAAATCGCTGCCATTGCCGACGCGCATCCCGAAGCCTTGGCCAGCTACGCTGCGGATTTCAACGTCGAAAAGCAGTATCTCGATTACCGCGAGATGCTCGACGTGGAAAACCTCGACATCGTCAGCGTTTGCTCTTGGGATCCCCAGCACGCGGAAATGTCCATCGCCGCCTGCGCCCGCCGACCCAAAGCCGTGCTCTGCGAAAAGCCCATGGCCGTCTCCTTGGGCGAGGCCGAGGCCATGGTCATCGCCGCCGAGCGCAACAACGTCAAGCTCGCCATCGGCCATCAGCGCCGCTTTTACTCTTGTTGGCGCGAGGCGCGGCAGATGATCGCCGCCGGAGCCATCGGCAAACCGCAGCGGCTGTGGTCCGCGGTCAAGGCCGGGATGATGAACACCGGCACCCACTGCATCGACTTCCAGCTCTACGCCCTCGGCGATCCGCAGGCCGAGTGGGTCATGGGTTCAGTCGAGCGCCACACCGACCACTTCGTTTTCGGCCACCGGGTCGAAGACCGCTGCGTGGGGATCATCGGCTATCCCGACGGAGTCGAAGGCGTGATCGAAAACGAGATGAACGATATCTATCAGGTGGGTGCCACCATCTACGGCGAAGACGGCATGATGGTCGTCAGCGACAACAGCCTGCGCTACATGACGACCACCTCCGGCGGCTGGCAGGACTTCGAACCCACTGACAAGGCCAGCGGCTACGGCAACGCCTTCGTCGATCAGGCCTACGGAATTTGCCGCTGGATCGAGGGCGATTTTGAAGATTACTACGGCAAGGCCGAGCACGGCAAAGCCGCCACTGAGATCATGATGGGCGTCTATGAGTCGGCAAGGCTGCACGAGCGCGTGGCCCTACCGCTGCAAACCCGCGACAACCCGCTCGACGTCGCCGTCGAGGAGGGGCGTATGCCCGTCACCCGGCCCGGCCATTGGGACGAGCGCTCCTTTTTGGTGCGCGGCGAAAGCATGAGCTGGATCAGGAACAAGTAAGCGGCCCCCATGCGGAGGACGGAAAGCGCATGCAAATCGGCCTCTTAGTTACCAATCTGCAAGAGCTTGCAGAATCTGCCGATTGGGACTTCGACTACCTCGAAGGTTTTCCCGGTCTGCTCGGTGTCGATGCCGACGATCCACAGACCGAGCGCGAGTGTCTAGCGCTTCTCGAAAAGCATCCCCTCCAGATGAAGACGATGTGCGGCTTTATTCCCGACCCGCAGGGGCGCGGGCTGATGGTCGTCGGCCCCGATGTCAGCTTGGACCGGCTGCGCACTTTTGTGACGCGAGTCTTCGACCGCATGCAGCGGGCCGGGGTCGAGGTCATCGGCTACGGGAGCGGCGGCTCGCGCTGGGTGCCCGACGGCTTCGACCGCGACAAAGCGCGCCAACAGGTCGCCGACTTCATGCACCTGTGCGCCGACCTCGGCGAGCCTCGGGGCGTCAAGGTCGCGCTCGAACCCTATAACCGCGACGATGCCAACCTGCTCAACACCGTCTCCGAAGCGACCGAGTTCATAGCGGACGTCAACCGCTCTCATGCCAAGCTAATGGCCGACTTCTTCCACATGAAGCTCAACGGCGAGTCCTTCGACGCACTCAAACAAGCTGGGCCGCACCTGATCCACGCCCACATTGCCGAGCCGGGCCGCGGCCGACCGCAAACCACGCCAGCCGACCACGCGCTTTTCCTACACACCTTGCGCGCATCCGGCTACGACGGGCGCGTAACGCTCAGCGGTGCGCTGCCGGTCTATGCCGACGACGGCGAGACCGCTATCGCCCTCAAAAAGGCCATCGCGTGAAGGTTCCCTCCTTCACCTACAGCCGCATGATAGATCTTTCGCGCACCATCACGCCGTCGGAAGGTCGCCTCATTCACTACCGCACGGCGCGCGTACCCGTCGATGATCCGCCGACCGACCGCTGGTACATCACCACCAGCATTGAAATGGGCGGTCACGCCGGCACCCATGTCGAAGGGCCTTTGCACGCCGTCCAAGACGGCCCGGCCATTGCCGACCTCGACGTCGAGCGCTTCTTTGGCGAGGCTATCGTCTTCGACTTTAGCGATGCGCCGCTGGGCGAGCCGCTCTCGCCGGAGCAATTCCAACGGGCCGCCGAACCGGGTGGCGGCGTCCGCCCAAGAGACATCGCACTCTTTCGCTTTGATTGGGATCAACGGGCTACCGCTGGTTCCTATCCGCCTTACCCCACGACCGCAGCCTTGCGCTGGCTCGTCGAAGCCGGCGTCAAACTGCTCGGTATCGACACTCCCGGCCTAGATATTCCCGGCGACCGCAGCCTGCCCAACCACCACCTACTTTTCGCGCACGGCATTCCCCTAATCGAGAGCCTAGATCGCTTGGGCGACCTGCGACAACCCCGCGTTTACCTTTTCGCCCAGCCGCTCCCGGCGGCTGAAACCGACGCCATTCCGCTGCGCGTACTCGCTTTTGAAGGGTAGGGGTCTAGCGCAGACTACGACTCCCAAGGAACGGGCACATTGATCTCCGTAGCAACGCGCTGCAACATGTCGAGATGATCTTCGGTCAGCGGGATGCCGCTTTGCTCGCGCGTTTGTTCACGCTGCCACTCCAAACTGCCGGGGACTTCAGCACTTGCCAGTCCCGGCATGGGCTTCAGCGACCGGCTCTCGCGCACAATGCGAGCAATCTCTGCCTTATAAGCCTCCAAATCGCCCAACCGCGCCACATCAATCGCCACAATCGTAAATGCCCGCGTGGCACTAGCAAATTTTGGTCTGCTCGATTCAGGCGTCGCCGTGCCCGCCAAAATACCCGCCAAGAACCACGACGTAAATCGCATCCCTAAACTCTTGAAAACAAAATCTGGAAATGTCTCCAGTGCCTCGGCGAGCTTGCTGCGGTCCTTCAACATGTTCGCATTCATATCCAACACAAACGGCGGCCCTTCTGCCGTTGGAACACCAAAACACATCGGGGGTGCTCGCATCGCATCCCACACCGTTGCATCAGGCTCCGTCGGTTTTTCCCATGCAACACCTCCCGCTACGGAAAAGGTCGCCAAGTCGCGCACCAGTGCCAGCCGCGCATAAATCCCCACGCTGCCCACATGCCCGTGATTGCGCGTACACGCAACGGCAATGCCGTTTGCTTTCGCCTTTTTAATAACCGCCTCTGTCGCCTGCGTTGCCACCAAGTAACCCGCACCGCCATCGCCGTCAAAAATCGCCATCGAAGGAGCATCCATGATTTGGGCAATTTCAGGTCGTGAGTTAATGCACCCCTCGCGAAACTCAGCCACATACCGTTGCAACTGGCGCGTGCCGTGCGAGACCACCCCGCGCAAATCCACATCCACCAGATAGCGCGCAACCAACACAGCATCGCCATCGGGCAAATCGACTTTGCGCAACACTTCCGTGGTAAAATCGCGCAACATATCCGGCATGATGCGCCTAGCGTCTTCGGGAATACAAACGGGCATAAAAGCCTCTCCTCTACGGTCGTCAGAAATCGTTCCTTACTTTCTCCGGCATCCCCGATCTGAGCGAATCCCAACACGCAAGTCCTGTGGCGACGACCCTAGCCCCCTCGCGGACGCCAACCCAAGGCTTCGTGCCGTTCAAAACGCAATCGGCCATGTGCCGCAGCATGACGATCATCTCGCTGGCGTGACCTCGCTCCGATGAAAACTCGGCGGTGACCTTGCGCGAGGGCAGGTCGCCGATGGGATCGAGGCTCTTTGCGCCATTGAGAATGGTGCCACGGGTCCCGTAAACGGTCAGGCTGTTCGTTGGGACTTCGTGCGGGTGTACGATGCCAAGAAAGTTCGCAATGCGTCCGATCTTTCCAGACGTGAACTTCACGTTGATGACAAAGTTGTCCTCCTGGGGATAGTCCGGTGCGACGCCGCTGCGCAGCCCGTAACAGTGGACTTCGCCAATATCGCCCATGAACCAGCGCAGAAGGTCGATTGGGTGGCAAGCACCGCCCAAGATCAGGTCTTGCGGCATCTCGACCCGCCAAGGAGAGTAGTCATAGACCGGGCGGAGATCGTGAACGTAGTGGGACTCGGCCATGAAGAGCTCGCCGATCTCTCCGGCGTCGCAGGCGCGCTTCGCCTCAACGAAGTCATACCTCCCGCGCAGACTCTGCGTGACGAGCAGCACCTTGCCGGACCGGTCAACAGCTTCCACAACCTGTTCGACCTCTTCCATTGTGTACACCATCGACTTGGTGACCATTACGTGCTTGCCCGCGTCGAGCGCGGTCAGAATCTGCGAGGCGTGGAGCGGTCCAGGCGTGTAGATGCCGATGATGTCGAGGTCGCTGCGCGCAACCAGTTCGTCGAAATCAGATGTCAGAGCGTCGATCCCGAATTCGCGGCCGAGCGCTTCGAGCTTGTCCTGCCGCGTGTCGCACAAAGCGGTGACGCGGACCGGCAGGGCGCTGTTTTCCGGCTGGTTGGCACCAAGTAGCGTTCTGCCGTGGCCAAGCCCGGCGACGCCGATGCTGAGTTGGCTCATTTTCGTCTCTCTCCCAGTTGATGTTGTTGGTCGCGCAAGCACGGGCCGGAACTACGGTCGGATCACGCGGCCTTCCAACTGGCGATGAAGTCTGCCGTACCGTAGTCCGCAGGCATCTCGTTGAAGTAGTGCTTCATCGGGGCGGCCTGGAAACCCGGCACAAAGTGTTCCTCGTCCGCTTGCAGCAGGGCCTCAAGTGGACTGAAGCGATCCCAAAGCAAGCACGCCTCATCCGGGGTGAATCGATCGGCGAACTCCGGCCCCCAGTTGAGCGTAATGGGGTGCTTCCCGAGAACGCGACGTTGGAGATCCTCGGCAATATCCTGAAGCGGCGGATCCTTGTGCAGTCGAATCGCCAGTGCGGCCTTGCAGAGGTAAACAGTTGACAGAATCCTACCTTTCTCGCCCCGCTCTGGATGAAGGCTGTCCAAAGCGTCCAGATACGCGGCACCATCTCCCGCGACAACGGCCCGCAGCGCCGATTCCGTATGCTGCTTCATCTGCTCGCCGCGGTCGTTCCAGCGCGTGAACGCAGCCTGTGCGTCTGCGGAGATGTGCTCGACAAACGAAAGATCGTCTATCGAAGTAAAGGTCAAGAAGCCGCCGTGAACGGTTCGCCGCATTTTGGTGCTGTAGTTGCTGCCCCAGTGGAGGATCGGGAGGATATAGACGACGCCGTCCCCAGCTTCGAGATGAGTCTGCACGCCAGTGGGTAGCGGGCCGGGAGGGTCTGTCAACATCACCTCGTTCTCTTCGGGCGTATTCAGCCGCAGATGACTGCCCGGCACCACCCACAGGACGCTGTCGTCGTAGAGCGGGATGTTCCACTGGACGTAGCGCGGACCCCCTTCGACGATATCGTCGATATAGCCTTGGAGCGGCGCGGTGTCGATGGGGTGAAGATCGCGGTGCCACTTCGCCGGGCCGTGATCCCGGACGGGATTGCACATCATCATCATTTCTGTGACGGCCCCGTCCGCTATGCCGAGGAGTTCTGTGCTGACTCCGTGGATGTTCTCCTCAAGCCACACCTCGACCGCCGGCGCGGTCTCCGGGTCGATCTGATGGACGAGCGGTGCCCTTGACAGTTGCAGGCGAGGCTGCGCCCCGGTCTCCCAGACGCCCCCAGGTGGATCGCCTTCCGCGCGTTCGGCCTTCCAGTTTTCGCGCTGGCGGTTGACGAGCGTCTCGTACGCCTGCCGGACGCGTTCGAGTTTGTCGCGCGGCACGGCTTCCTTGACGATGAGATAGCCGGTTTCCAAGAATTCGTCGCGGTTGAGTTTCATGGCTGACTCCGATCAGGGTAAAGGAGCGTTTCTTGACTTTCAAGAGGTCTTTGTTGAACTTCCGATTATCCCCAAATAAGGCAATCTATCAAGGAGGAACGAGATGTCTGCGTCATCTCTTCTTACTGAATTAGAAAAAAACATCCATCGTTTGTCTTTAGATGAGCAATTGCTGCTTATTGAGCGAGTGAGCCACCGGATACGAACTGATATTTCTGGTAAAACTGATATAGATGCTCAATTGAGTAAAATGGCCGCAGATCCTGAAATCCAAAAGGAACTTCAGGAAATTGAGCATGAGTTCTCAGCCACAGAGCAAGATGGTCTAGACGATTAATGGCTATTGAGCGTGGTGAAATATACTTTGTGAGCCTCAACCCAGCGAAAGGACGCGAGCAAGCGGGTCAACGTCCAGTATTGGTTCTGTCCATAGATGCAATTAATCGCTTACCTCTTGTCGTGACCGTTGTTGTAGGTACCAAAGGTACCAACATCACACGGGATTATCCTACAAACATTCGACTGAATCCAACAGAAACAGGCTTAGATTTGGAAACAGTTTTCCTTGGGTTTCAGATTCGATCATTAGATCCAAAACGCTTTCCAGATCGTGCAACTGGCCGAGTTTCAGGAGCAACTCTGGAAAAGGTGGAAGCTGTTGTTCGGTATTGTCTCGGTTTGTAGATGTATTGATTGACCCCTTGTGGAACGTGCATCATATTCGATTGAAAAGTTAATCGTACTCGTGGTGTGAACCAATCCACAACCACGCTGACGCCTCAAACAGGAATCCAATCCATGCCCCAACTAACCCCATCCCAACTCGACCAATACCACGAACACGGCTTCGTCCTCGTCGAAGACCTCCTCGACCCCATCGCCGACATCGATCCCGTCTTAGCTGAATACGACCAAGTCCTCGACGACCTCGCCAACGAGCTTTTCGCTGCGGGACAGATCGCCTCCAAGTACGCCGACCTCGGCTTTGATGAGCGCCTCTGCCAGATCTACAATGAGACCGGCCAAGTCTATGCCCAGCACTTCGACATCTCGCTGCCCCAAGGCGGCATTGGCCCGGACTCGCCCATTGCCGTCGGCCCCGCCGCCTTCGCCATGCTGCGCAACGAAAAGCTCCTCGACATCATCGAAAACCTCATCGGCCCGGAAATCTACTCCAATCCCGTCCAGCACATCCGCATCAAACCACCCGAGCAGTTTTTGCCCGGTGTCCCCAAGGACCACCACGACCGCATCGCTGGCTTCGCCGTCGGTGCCACGCCCTGGCATCAGGACAACGGAGTGGTTCTGCCCGAGGCCGACGAGACCGACATGCTCACCGTGTGGGTGCCGCTGACCAACGCCTTCCGCAAGCACGGCTGCATCGAAGTAGTAGCCGGCAGCCACCGCGACGGGCTGTTGCACCACTGCCAGCTCAAGGGCGTCGGCCACTTTATCCGCGACCAAGACCTAGCCCTCGACCGCGTCGTCACCGCCGAAACGAAGCGCGGCGATGTGCTCTTCATGCACCGGCGGACTTGCCATTCGTCGCTGCCCAACGTCAGCGAGCAGGTGCGAATCAGCTTCGACCTCCGCTACAGCCCCACCGGCCAGCCCACCGGCCGACCGCTCTTTCCCGGCTTCGTCGCCCGCAGCCACAAAGATCCCCAAAGCGAACTGCGCGACCCAGAGGCCTGGGCGCAATCGTGGTACGACGCTCGCGAAAAACTGACTGACAAAAACTTGCCCTCTTTCAATCGCTGGCCGCTTGAAGACCCCACCTGCGCCTGAGTGCTATGGTCGAGTTGGAATTAAGCGCGGCCGAACACAGCGCGCGCAAGCTAAAACCAGAGCACCTGCAACAGGCCGTCGCCGCCCTGCACGACGATGGTTTCGTCGTCCTCCACCGCGCTACTGATCCCGCGCATATCGAAATGCTGCGCGAGCGCATGCTCGCCGACGTCGCAGAGATCCTCGCCCTCAACGACATTCCCTATCAGTTCAACAACGGCCACCTGCAACAGGACCCGCCGCCCTTTCCGCCCTATCTCTTCCGCGACGTGCTGGCCAACGACCTCGTCGTCGAAATAACTCACGCCGTGCTCGGCGAAGGCGTCAAAAACGCCTTCTACAGCGGCAACACTTGCTTGCCCAACACCACCCAACAACCCCTCCACGTCGATGCGGGTCAGCTCTGGCCCAATCTCGCGGTGGCGACGCCGGCCTACGGCATTGTCGTCAACGTGCCCGTCGTCGATGCCACGCCCACAAACGGCAGCACCGAACTCTGGCCCGGCACCCACCTAGACACCACCCGCGCCCTCAACGACGGCGACATCAAGCTGCCACCCGCAATCGAAGAACGCCTCCGCGCCGAGTGCAAACCCCTGCAGCCGAACGTGCCCGCCGGCAGCGTGCTGATCCGCGATATGCGCCTCTGGCATCGCGGCATGCCCAACCTCACCGACCAGCCCCGCCCGATGATCGCCATGATCCACTGGGCGCACTGGTGGCACACGAAGAAGCCGCTGTTGTTTCCCAAGGGAACGGAAGATTTGTTTGCAGATAGTGCGTTGGAGACGGTAGCGGAATTTGTCGATGGCCCGATCGACTACATCAGCCGCAACCGGAAGTACGATTACTCCGAGTAGTCCCAAGCGCTCACGGCATCAGCCGCCGACACTCCAAGTAGTAGCGCTTCTCCACAGCCTCGCCCAGCGAGAACGTCTTGCGCGGCGTGGCCCCGTCAATGACGATCGTCTTGAACAAATCGCGCTTGTCCATGGCCGGCAGAAAGAAGCCGATGCTGTCCGGCTCCGCAGCTAGCCGCTCTAGCACGTCCTCGCCGTGGATATAGTCGAGGCGGGCGCGGGGATGCGCGTCGAGATAGCGGTCCAAAAAGGCCTGCAACGAGGCTACTTCGAGCTGGAAATTAGGCTCGGCGATACTCAACAGGCCGCGCTCGGTTCCGCTTATGTAGGGAATGTGGTGCCCTGGGCCGGCGGCCGCCTCGCGACAGGCAGCCTCCCATCCGTCCCGATCAGTAAAGGTCCGACGGCTAAATCCACTCCCTGTGCAGTGCGTCTCCATCGCCTGCAAGAGATCGGCCACGCCAAAAACCACCCGATGGATTGGCGCAAACTCCAACCCTTCGTCGTGGACATTGACTAGTTCGGCCAAGGCGTAGCGCGCCGGGTGATTCATTATCTGGCGCTCGTCTTCCGCCTCTGCCTTGAGCCGCTCCCAGACGGCGCGCGCCGTGGCGAAGGAGTGATTGCCGTCGCCCATCGCGTAGATCAGCGGCGGCTCGCCGCACGCAAGGCGAGCGATATGCTCGGCGATCTCGTCGATCAGCACCCCATCGTCGATATGCCAGCCTCTAAGCCTGCCGCCTCCTAGCATCAGCTCGAAATCGTAGGCCAGCTTCAGGTTTTCTTCGCCAAGCGGCTCAATCACCGTCTGCTGCGGATCGTCGATCAGCACCATGATGTGCGGCGTTTCCAGCGGTGCCTTCTCCCGCACTTGGATTCTCGGCGGCAGCCGACTCTGATCTGTGCCTTCGGTCGTGCGGATTAGCTTCTGCGCTCCGTCGCGGTAGTCGTACTGCTCCAAGTCCAAGGCGACGACCAATCCCCTGCGCGGCGTAGCGCGTCCCACCTCGCGCTCTATCAGCATAAATCCAGGCCGCTGCTCCACCAGTACGCCGCTCTTGAGATACGCCTGCATCCGCTGGTTAATGCCGGCAATGGTCTGTTCGCGGCAAGTCTCCCCGAGGTATGCTTCGGGAAAAATTAGCTGTAGCGTCGAAGGATCGTCCCCGACAATCCGCCGCACTTGCTCCCAGTACTCGGGCTGCGAGGTGTACTGGTCACAGGCAATGACCGACCACGTTTCGAGGGGAATATCGGCCCGCGGCAAAAGCAAGGACGGCACGTTCAGGGCGATCTCGGGATAGTGTAGCTGCATGGGCCGACTAACCGAGCAGCGGTCTGACCCAAGCCGGAAAAATCGGGAAGATCTCCTCCGGCTCCGCTAGTTCGGGGTGCCAGCGTTTTTCGTGCTCAAACATGATCCAGCCGTCGTACCCGTGCCCCTTGAGCAGGGCTATCGCCTCTTCTAAGGGCAACTGGCCCGCGCCCGGCACCACGTAGCGCCAACCGTCCCTCATCGCCTCGGCGTGCTCGGGGTCATAGACGGCGTCTTTGACGTGGGTGTAACCTATGCGCGGCCCCACCGCCTGATAGGTTTGCTCCGGCGACTCCTCGCCCACCCGCGCCGTATGGCCCATATCCCAGAGCACGCCGAATGCCTCGTTTGGAATGCGGTCGAGCAGCAGCTTGCACTCCACCGACTTGATCCACTCGTCGTGGGTCTCAAAAAGCCACTTGAGCTCGCAAGCGCCATCCAATGCGAGGATCTGTTCCATCGTCTCCCGCCCGATGTCGGCTAACTGCTCCTTGGAATAGGTCTTGGAATCGCCGCCGCCAAAAACCCGGATGGACCCGCAGCCCAACGCATTGGCCACCGGGACCGAGCGCCGCGCCTCCTCTACGTTCTCCTCTAACTTCTCCGGCACGCAAACCCGGATGCTGGAGCTGATCCCCGACACCTCCATGCCGGCGTCTGCTAGCTGGCGGCGGGTCTGAGCGGCTCCGCTGGTAAAAGCCGGCAATTGGGTAACGTCCATCGTCTCCTGCAACCCGCGGAAATCGACGCCGTCGTAGCCGTATTCGCGGCCCCGGCGGCAAATGGTATCCAAGTCCCACTCTGGACAGCCCAACGTCGTAAAACTGATTTTCATGGCATCTCTCCGTATCCGTTTTCGTCCATGGCATCCCTAAAAAAGTCAAACATGTGCTGCTCCTGGTCCGTTTTCCACCGCCCCAGCGACTCCGGCCGCACCACAATCCGGCCCAACTCAAACCCCAAAAACGCCTCTAACTCCCGCAACACCTCCTCCTGCTTCAGCACAAAATCCTCAAACCGCACCAACATCCATTTCTTTGGTTTGGGCGTGGCCTTCATCAGCTCGTATTGGTATTTCCACGAAATGGCCCGCCGCCGCCGGATGTCGTCCGTGCGCTCGTACTCAACGCCGAAATCCGCTAGATCATCGGTCTTGTGGGCACCGATAATGCTGTCGCGCGGGTCGCGAATCCAGTGAATGTAGTGGATGTCGGGAAACATCCGCACAATCCACGGGTAAATCAACGTCGTCTCCGGCAGCTTCCAACCCTTGTGCTCCGAGCGGTCGGCCGCAACGTCTTGCAGGTATTCGCCGATCAAGTCCTCAAACTCTGGGTCGATCTTCGCGCTGTGCAAGGCGTCAAAATCCCACTCCAAGCCACCCTTCCACTCGACGTATTTGGCCATGACCCTACAGGCGTCGTAGAGAGCATGCGGCGGCACCTTGTCGCCCGAGCGATTGAGCGTACTGCCCATAAAAACGCCGCTGGCATAGAGCGTGTGTGCTATGGCGCGCGTACCCGAGTGGCCGCGGCCAATGACGGTGATTATCGCCATACCTGTTCCTCAGAGTAGAGCATAAGAAAAGCCGCCTAGACCCTAAAATCGCCTGCGGTGATTATATCGGCTGGATAGTATCGCCAAAGACCTTGACACAAAACAACGAGAGGCTATTGTTGTCAACATGAAGACGACTATCACACTTGATACGGAAGTAGAGCAGCGCCTGCGGGAGGCGATGCAACGACAAGGCAAGAGTCTCAAGGAAATTTTAAATGAGGCTTTGCGTCGTGGTTTGGGTCTGTCTCAGCAGCAGTTTGAGGTCAAGTCGCGTCCCCTTCGCCTACGTCCGGGACTGGACCCTGCCCGTCTGAGCGATCTGGACGACGATTTGGAGGTCGAAGAATTTCTCAGCAAGAATATCGCCGATACCGATTTCTCGCGCTTTCAGGGTGTGCGCTGTAAGAATCCCCTTCTATAACGTCGAATATCATAGTTTTTACCTTGCCCCTTTCAAGGTCGGCAACGTGCTGATTTCGTATCGGCATATCCTGTCCATGTCGTTGACAGGGCGGCTCAGGCGGTGAGCACTTTTAACAGTAGCCTGATGGCCTTCACTCCTTCATTCCGGCCAGCCGCTCGGCAAACTCCTCCCGCGTCGTCACAATGTTGAGCGAACTAATGTCTCGCCCGTCCAAGCGGCTAACCAGTTTGCCAACAAAATGCGCCGCGAAGGGCAGCACAGGAGAAATTACCTTGTAAAAATACATTTTAAGTGATGTTACGCAGCCTTTAGGCTTTGGTTTATCTTGTTTGTCATGGATAAAAAACTGTTAGACCTCTATAGCGATTATCTGTTGAGTTCTTTTGGCGCGACGACCGCCACCGGCCTTTCGTCTTTGTTGGATGGCCA
>JAJDYK010000295.1 GCA_022825185.1 Candidatus Latescibacterota bacterium
TCCTCGGGCAATAGTCTCGCCGACGCGCTCAGCCTCCCCCTTGATCTGAATGCGATAAATAGTCCCCGTAGCCGTGAGGGTGTACAGGGTGTTGTCGCGCGGGTCCTTGGCAATGCGCATGGTCCGCCGACTCACGTCGAGCAAGTGGCGGACTTGAACATCGTCGCGTAGGGGCCGGGGATCGGCACCGACAGCATTTAAAGTCCAGCCGATTAGGATTATTCCGATAATTTTTCGCAATGCAATCGCTCCTCACAGATGAAGTGAATTCTAGCGCACCAGCACCAACTGCCGGGCTGCCGAGTAGTCCCCCATTCGCAAGCGATAGAGGTACGTGCCGCTGGCGGCCAAGTCGCCATCTTCTGTCCTACCATCCCAGCGCACCGTATAAAACCCCGGTGCCTGCTCGGCCTGTACTAAGGTGCGCACTTTCTGGCCCACCGCATCGTATAGGGCCAGTTCCACTGGGCCGGTCGCCCCAACCCGATAGACGATGGTGGTATGGGCATTGAAGGGATTGGGGAAGTTCTGCGCTAAGCTAGTCTCTTCTGGTACAGTCGCCAGTCCTTGTATGGCAGTAGGCTGATCCATACTGGCGATCCAGCGGCGGATCAGATCGCTGCCTTCCCAGTCAACCACGGTGGAGGCCACCGGCGGCATGCGATTGGAGGAAAAGGTGAGCAGGCGCAAGTACAGGGTGGAGTTTTCCGGGTCGCCTGGGGTGATGATAAACCCTTCTTCAGTACCCAGAGCACCCAAGGAGGGCACCCAGTTTAGGGTATTGGTCTCCTCTAAGGGAGTGTCGTATCGCAGGTCGATGGTCGAGCGGCTGACCACATGGGGGCGATGGCAGTGAGCACAATTGGCCGCCAGATAGGAGCGGCTGCGGTCGGCCAGCGGCAGGCTTTCATCGGTGGGGTCAGCCCACTGGGGGAAGCCATCGTAATTCTCGCCGATGTCCTCAGTGAACAGACCAATATGATTTAGGGTGCGCAATTGGTTATCTACAATGCCGCCGTAGTCGTACGAGCGATTCATCTGGGCCGTATTGAGCCCCAAGACATAGCCAGCCGGTCCAGTATGGCACAAGGCACAATCTTCGGGTCCAGGATAGAAATGCACGTATTCGCGGAAGCCGTCCTCGGCTTCTGGGTCGGCGATGAGATAGGACTGGGTCGCCGCCTCTTCGAGCAATATCGCGTCCTTGCCCTCCAGATCCCACATGTAGCTAAAACCGTCCCATGTATCAGCTTGGCCGCGCTTGACCAAAAAGCGCGTCTCGACAATATGCCGACTGGCCAAATTACCCTTTTCCAACTCTATGTAGAAATTTTTCACCACCACCGCGTTGGGGGGAAATTTCCAGATGCCCGAGGCGGAAAACTCAATCTGGCTCTGCCCGGGCAGCGCGATAAAGCGGGTCTTGGCCGTCCCGTCGGACCACAATACCGAATTGACCCGGTAGGGAATGAGTCCCGAAGCCGGGGTCTGGGCCGCCACATTGCTAAACAGGCCCGACTCGGAGACGGTCTGGGGCACTCGTCCCTCGACCGGAGCGATGAGCAAAGAATTGTTCGGCACCCGTTCTTGCAGGCCGTACGGGGCCTGGGCTAGGACGGCCGGGGAAGCCATCAAGGTTAGCAAAACAATGAACAGTAGCATGATCGTCCGGTTTGGGGAGACTGCAAAAGGACAGGAGCCAAACCGCTTACACCAGTCCCTCACTCCAACACCGACCCCTCCTCTTCCACCCGCCCGTACATGCGCGCGAATTCCTCAGACCCATCGTCGTGCCACACCTCAAAAGACAATCCCCGGATGGTCCCCTCGGCAAAACCAGTTAACGCGTCTATCGGCGGGATGCTGGCCGTATAGAGCACGTGCCCGTCCGGCAGGCGCAACTTGCCCAAATGCCGGGGAATTTCCGCCGGCCCGCGCTGCGCCAAGCGCGCAATGACCGCTTCGTCCACCTCCACTCCGAGGCCCGGCCCCTCGGGCACGGGCGAACAGCCTTCGACGATCTCAATGCGCTGACGGGCCGCGTCCTCCTCGTACTGGTCGTCGAGATTGATCGAGTGGGCCGCCGTCGGCAACACGGCCGCCAAGTGCAGCGCCAACGCCTTGGCCAAGGTGCCCCCGGTTAGCTGCACTACCACCTGCATATTGGCTTTGCCATAAGCCAAGCCGCGCACCAACGCATCGCCAAACCCGCCGCAGTACTCGGCCACGATGTACGCATCGGCCATCCCCTGCACGACCTCCTGCAACCCGCCCAACGGCGGTACGTGCATGACTAATGGCACCCCGCATTGGGCGCGGAGCCGCCGCCAGCCTTCTACATCGCTCAGCACCAAGGGATCCTCGATATAGCCCACTACGGGCGATTTTTCGAGCTGTTTGACGATGGGCAACACCGTGGCCAAAGTGCGGTTGGAATTAAAGTCGTACTGCATCTTGAAGCCGGGTGGCGCTACATCCTCTACCGCGCGATTCTGCTCAAACACGTCGTAGTGCTGGCAAGTGTGCATCTTGAACAGCCGGTAGCCTTGATCAGCAGCGCGGACGATTTCGCGGCTCAGCTCTTCGGGATCGGCGGGCCGAGTCCATGCTGCCACGGGCACGCGGTCGCGCACCTTGGGGCCCATCAGCTTGTAGGCCGGCACTTCGAGGTACTGCCCCATCACGTCGTACAAGGCCCCGGCCAAGCCGAGGTGGACATCGCTGCCCAAAAAGTCAAAGGGGCTGCGCCCGATGAGGCCCTCCACGCTCTGCGCCGGCGGCGGCGTGCAGCGGTACTCGCCCCAGCCTACCAAGCCGTTGTCAGTTTGCACCTTGAAGAAGGTGCGCTGGTCAATGGAGCGGAAGCGCACGGCGTGCTCGGCATTGCGAGCGGCGAGCGGCACGTGCGCCGGAATGATGTCAACATCGGTAATTTTCACGGTTTTTCTCCTCGGCGCGCAAGTGAGATTGCGTTGGCAACAAAAATTGACGATCCATCGCCGTCGGCCTTAACTTACCCCATCCCACCCCCATCGCCAAAGGCGGTCTAACCCATGCCTTCTTACATATCTGCTTACGACACCGAAGCCGTGTACGCTTGGTGGGATGAGCCGACCGGGCCAGGCTACCAAGGCCGGATCAGCTACGAGGGAGAGCGGCTGGCCGAGTGCATTGCCGGCGTCCGGGCCGTGGCCCAAGTGCATCTAGAGCGGCAAGCGCCGGCCTCCTTTTTCATCGTCGCCGAACTGTTGCAACGCGCCGCGTCTGAATTCCGCGCCATCCTCGACGAGCCCCTTTTCGACATCCAATGCCATTCGTTCACCCACAAGGACCTAATCGGTTTAGCCGATGCCGATGACCACGACGCCTTACAACGCGAGTTAGTCGATTCCAAAAAACTGATCGAAGACACCTTTTCCCGCCCGGTGATCGGCTTGACCGCGCCCGGCGGCTACACTCGCGGCTTCATTGGCCAAGAGCGCATCCTGCACGTGATGTGGGAGGCCGGCTACCGCTACATGCGCACTGTCGGAGCTGGGCCAGACGGCACCATGCCCGCGCCGCTCAACCGGCCCTTCTGGTACGCCCGCGAGGGCTTCCCCGGCCTCCTCGAAATGCCCTCGCACGCCTGGCATGACAACATCCTCACCGGGCAGCCGGGCAAGGTGCTGTGGCCGCCGCAATTCCCTTGGCCTTATCCAGCGCACATGCCCGAAGACGCCCAAGGCGTGTACGACGCCTACGCCCCGGGCATCGACTACGTGCAGCAGGCAAACCTGCCCTACTACTTGCCCATCTTCCACCCTTGGTCCGTCTATCGCATCGACCGCCGCGCGCAACAACTCGACCTCCTCCTGCGCCGCGCGCAAACGGAAAACCTCCCCCGCGTCTCCTGCACCCAACAGTACGAATACGCCCTAGCGCATAAGTCCCAAATCCCCGACGCCTCTCCAGACGACCTCTAACCCCATGCCCACCCTCTCCCCCACCCACCTCGCTGCCATCGCCCGCCGTCGCCGCCTCATAGTCAACTTCGACGTAACCTTTGCAATTAATGTGCAGCATCGCCGCAACCCGGATCGGCCCGACCTCATGGAGCATCTGTTTGAGTTTGCCAACGCGCCCAGATCGCAGATCGACAGCATTTGGTGGAACTGGGGCGAGGGGAATCAAGCGCCCTATCCGAGCAAGCACTTGCCGCTGTACGACCATCCGCTCTATCAATTGGGTCAGCCATCGCTGTGCCTACCAAGAGCTAGGCGCGGTAGAAACGCTCGTCGCCAAGTCGCCAAGAGGACCATTGGAAACGACTTAGGAAATGGTTAAATAAAGGAGAGTATCGCTGATGAAGCAGAGTTCGTTGTTTCACCTCGTCTTATTATTGGCCGGCGTCCTGTTCGTGCAGGACAGCCGCGCCGAGAACCATTTGAATCTGCCCGAAGGTGCCATCGCCCGCCTGAACCATATGAGTTCGGTCTTTTCGGTGGCGTTTTCGCCGGATGGTCGGACGCTGGCCAGTGGCGGTGGGGTCTCTGCGGTTCGGTTGTGGGATGTGGAAAGCGGGCAGCAAACAGCCGTACTCCAAGGCCATACGGAGGAGGTCTGGTCGGTGGCGTTTTCGCCGGACGGTCGAACGCTGGCTAGTGGCGGTTGGGACTATGTGGTTCGGTTGTGGGATGTGGAAAGCGGGCAGCAAACAGCCGTACTCCGAGGCCATACGGAGAGGGTCTTTTCGGTGGCGTTTTCGCCGGATGGTCGGACGCTGGCCAGTGGCAGTAGGGACTATGAGGTTTGGTTGTGGGATGTGGAAAGCGAGCAGCAAACAGCCGTACTCCGAGGCCATAGGGGTTGGGTTAATTCGGTGGCGTTTTCGCCGGATGGTCGGACGCTGGCCAGTGGCGGTGGGGTCTCTGCGGTTCGGTTGTGGGATGTGGAAAGCGGGCAGCAAACAGCCGTACTCCAAGGCCATACAAGTGGGGTCTGGTCGGTGGCGTTTTCGCCGGACGGTCGGACGCTGGCCAGTGGCGGTTGGGACTCTGCGGTTCGGTTGTGGGATGTGGAAAGTGGGCAGCAAACAGCCGTACTCCAAGGCCATACAAGTGGGGTCTATTCGGTGGCGTTTTCGCCAGATGGTCGGACGCTGGCCAGTGGCGGCAAGGACTCTACGGTTCGGTTGTGGGATGTGGCACCCTACACCGATGCCCTCCCCGAGCCGCCGGAGGTGCGGGTGTCGTTTGGCGCGGCGGCGTACGAGGTAGTCGAAGGGGCGTCGGTGGCCGTGGTAGTGCGACTAGATCGGGCACCGGAACGGACACTGTCGATTTCACTGACCCGTACGCCGGAAAGTGGCGGCTATTCCGAGGTGCCCGCACAGGTGACCTTCAGCGACGAGCAGACCGAGCAGACCATCACCCTGACGGCCACCGACGACACGGCCGACGAAGCGGACGAGACGGTGCGGTTGGGCTTTGGGACGTTGCCTGAGGGAGTCAGCGCCGGCAGCCCGGCCAGCGCCGTGGTGACCATCATAGACGCCGCACGGCCCTCGCACCGCACGGAAGTAGAGGCTACCCTGCTGGGGGATGAGGTGGCAGGCCTGATCGTCGAGTTCGCGCGCTCCATAGCCGGCCACGAGCTCCACTACGCCTGGAGGGACACCACCGACACCGACGGTCGCGTCACCCTGACCATTGTCACGGAAAATCAGGCGAGCGGTTACTACCAAGCACGCGCACGGCGACCCGGCGGGGAGATTGTCAGCCAGTGGAACAGCATTCCTCTCAACGAGAACTATCGACAGGTCCTAGAGCTGACCTTGGGCGGGGGTGTGCGGGAGGTGGACGTGCAGTTGCTGGCTGTGGCTAAGATCGCCGCGGGGGCACCGGGCAGCGGTTTGCAGCCGAATGTGCCCAATCCCTTCAACAGCAGCACCCAGATCGCCTACCGCTTGGCCGTGCCCGGCCTCGTGCGGCTGGAGATTTACAACACCCTCGGGCAGCGGGTGCGCACGCTGGTGGACGACTTCCAAGCCGCCGGGGTGTATCAGGTCGCTTGGGACGCCCGCGACGGGCAAGGCACTGGGGTGGCGGCGGGCGTATATATCGCGAGTCTGCGCCGTGCGCACGGGGTGCAGACGCGGCGGTTGCTTTACCTGAAGTAGCCCTATGCAAGTCTTCGGCCCGCGCATGGAGGATCACGACTTGATTCCGCTCTGTCTCCAGCAGTACCCATCCCCGCGACATGCTCTATGAATACCGCCTGCAGGGATACTCGGCTAACTTCCAGCGAAAACTTGCCCGCGCAAACGACGATGCCGTTGTTAGCAGATCATGGATCGCATTCTAATGGTAGGCTGCGGCGGCTTCATTGGAGCCGTGTTGCGCTACTTGGTCTCCTTGGGAACCCAGCGCCTGTTGGGCACCCCACTCTACGCCACCCTCACAGTCAACGTAGTCGGCTGCCTGCTCATCGGCTTTTTGGGTGGCTTGGCCGAAGAGCGTCAATACCTAGGCCCCCAACTCCGCCTATTCCTCTTCGTCGGCATCCTCGGCGGCTTCACCACCTTTTCATCCGTGGCCTACGAGACCGCGCAAATACTCCGCGCAGGTCAGGTGCCAGCCGCTTTAGTCCACATTGGCCTGCAACTGCTGCTAGGCATTCCCGCCGTATTCGTCGGGTATTGGGCGGCCCGCTAGCCAGCTAGCCCGCGCAAATACGCCAAGCTCGCGGGCGCGGCTCCGCGCAAACTGGCCTGGCGATAGACCTTGACCGAGGCAAAACCCGCGTAGCCAATGGCGTCCAAAGCCGCGAGCACGGCCTTGAAGTCAAGGTGGCCGCCGCCCAGCACACCGCCATTGCTCTCGCACAAGTGGACGTGCCGCAGTGCGCTGCCGCAGTCGAAAATGGGCTGGGTCAACGACTTTTCTTCAATGTTCATGTGGATCGTATCGACCATCGGCCTAAAAGCCGGCACGCCAATGCGCTCAATCAGGGCGCGCACCTCGCCGACGGAATTGTTAAACCCCACTTGCAAATGATTGATCGGCTCGACGACCAAGTCCACGCCAGCCTCTTGCGCAGCCAAACCCACTTCGCGCAGACCAGCCGCAATGCGCTCGTTGGCCACCTCGGCATCCGGCTCGTCCGCGCGCAACCCCTGCAAAAGCCCGACCACGAGAATGGCGTTAAAACGCTGAGCAATCGCCAGGTACTCCCGCAGCCTAGCAACAGCACCGGCACGCCTTTGCGGGTCAGCCACACTCAGGCACAGCCCCTCGGCATAGACAGCCCCGGTCAAAAGCGACGGCACCACCAAGCCGCACGCCTCCACCGCGCGCTCAATCGCGTCCAATTGACCCAGCACCGCAGGCGTCAGATTCAACTCGACGCCCTCGTACCCACAGTCCCGAATAAAGTCCAACCCAGCGGCGAAATCGCCCCCGAGATCCGCAAAGTCGATTACCATATAGCTGTATTGCATCGTCGTCTCCAAAGAATTAGGAATTAAGAATCAGGAATTAGGAATTGGACGGTGGTGGGTAATTCTCAATTCTCAATTCCTAATTCCTAATTGAAATTAGCTGTCGCTGTGTCTAAGTTACCCCATTCCCTTTAGCCCCAACAGCGGAGCGCACATGCGATACCGACGATTCGGCAAAACGAACTGGCAAATCAGCGAAATCGCCATGGGTGGGTCTTGGTTCTACGGACGCCCGGAATACGGCCTCCTGCCGGTGGCGCACGGAGTCGCCATGGTCGAGCGTGCCCTCGAATTGGGCATCAATTACTTCGACACGGCCCCACTCTACGGCCAAGGCCGCAGCGAAAAGGTCCTCGGCCACGCCCTCAAAGGCGTTGACGCGCCCTATTATCTGGCGACCAAAGTAGGCTATTATCCCGCGCCCTTCGACTACACCCGCGACACCGTGTGGCGGGGATTTGAAGCCAGCCTCCTGCGCTTGCAGCGCGACTCGGTCGATCTGTTGCAACTCCACGAGGCCGAACAGGCGGGCTGGGAGGGGATATTCGGCCGAGGGCGCGCCCTAGAGGCCATGCTCGAAATCCGCGACCAAGGACTCGCACAACACATCGGCCTGACCGGTTCGGACCTCGTGCTGATGCGCGATGTCCTCGCCGAGTGCGACGATTTCGTCTCGGTGATCACCTTCCTCAAATACGACCTACTGGTGCAGACGGCCAAGGAAATCCTCTTGCCCACCGCGGCCACCCGCGACGTCGCCATCATCCTCGCCTCGCCGCTGCACGCCGGCCTGCTCGGGTCCAAGCGCGACGCTTGGAAGGAGGTCGGCCGCTTTGCCGAGCTGTATCCCAAACTCGAAAAAGTCGAAGCCCTGCTCGCCGACGAACCCGGCGACATGCCCGACCACGGGCTGCGCTACTTGCTGTCAGACCCCCAAGTCTCCGTGCTGCTCACCGGCGCTGCAACGTTAGACGAACTCAAAGTCTCCACGGCCGTTTCCGACGGCCGCTATCTATCACCCGAACTCATCGCCCGCATCGAAGCACTCACCCCTTGAGAAGGAATAGCACATGAAACCTGTCCGCGTCGGCTGCATCGGCCTCGGCTGGATCACCCAAAGGGCGCACCTCCCAGCGTTAGCAGCCCTCGCCGAGGAAGGCCACGTCGTCTTCCAAGCATTCTGCGACAAAAGCGACGAAACTCTCCAGGAACAAGCGGCCATCCATAAGCCTCATTCGACCTATACCGACCACCATCAAATGTTTGCAGAGCAGGAACTCGACGCGGTTTACCTGTGCATTCCGCCGACTGCACACACCGACGAAGTGCTCATTGCCGCAGACCAAGGCGTCGCCCTGTTCGTCGAAAAGCCGCAGACCCTCGACTTAGCGCAAGTCGTCGAATTCAACGCCGCAATCGAAAAAGCCGGCATCGTATCTCAGGTCGGCTTCGTCTATCGCTACGAGCCTTCTTCTGCGCCGACCTTGGAGCTATTGCAGCAGCGCACGCCGCGCCACGCCCAAATCCAAAACTTCTACAGCGGCCAGCCCATCCGCTACTGGACCAGCCGCTACGAACTCTGCGGCGGCTCCTTCGTCGAAAATACCATCCACAGCGTCGATCTGTTGCGCTACTTGCTCGGCGACATTGAAGCAGTCTCGGCCTTTTACGTCGAATCCCTGCCCGACGAGCGCATCGAGCCGATGAACCTGCCCCACGTGTACAACGTCAACTATCGCTTTGAGGGGCGCTTGACCGCCAACGCCAGCGTCTCGCGGGTAATGAGCAACGTCAATTACTCCAAGCGCGAAATCCTCGTCGTCAGCGACGACTCAATCATCGAGTGGAATCCACAAAAAGTAACGGAAAACGGCGAGGTAGTGTGGGAAGCCAAAGAAGAGCCGCAATCTCGCGGTGCTTTCTTCTCTCAGGCTCGCGCCTTTATCGCCGCCGTCCAAGCCGGCGATCCCTCCATGCCGCGCAGCCCCTACGTCCCTTCTCTCAACAGCCTAGCCGCCGTTTTAGGGGCCAATGCCTCAGCCGAAAGCGGCGGCGAATTGATCCCCCTCAGCGATCTAATCGGCGCAGCCACCCAGGGCTCGCGGGGCTAGAGGCCAAAGGCGATGGGTGGGCCAAACCGATCTAGCGGCCCGCGCGGGTGAAAACGTCCGCCTCCGCTTTCATCTGTACAAAGCTAAGCTGTTTTAGGTATCTATTTGAGACGACCCGCAAACACCTCGGCAAACCGATCCTCGGCAATGCCGCCCAAGCGCTGCGCCATGCGCTCGAATGCATCGCGGCGATAGTCCCAGTTGCCCCACCGCGCCACCTGCTCCAACCAATCGCACAGGTGAATCGTCACTAGATCGTTGAAATCCTGCTCAGTCATCTCGATGGAATCGCCAGTCAAGCGGTCTTGGAGCACGTAGGGAGCACTGTGCTGCTCCACAGCGGCGTCAAACGTGTCGCGCACCATAACGCAATTGACGTACGCCAAGTATTCAGCCCGCTCGCCGATGAGCGCCTGCACTTCAGCGCGGCGCTCGACGGGCAGGGTAAAATCCTGGAAAATCTCAGTGCCGTATATGGAGTGAAAGAGCGCGGCGTGGCACATCACATCATCGCCTCCCCACTTCTTCATATCGCCGTGTACGCCGATGCAGTGGGCCAAGTAGGTCTTGTTGGTGTGCCCCACGTCGGCAGCGCCAATTTCCCTGAAAAATCCAGTCAGTTCCTTAAAACTAGCAGCCATAGTGTCGTCCTATGCGTTTGAGGATTGGATCGGGCGGTCGGCAATCGGCAGATGGAGCAGCGCAGCCACCACGCCGAGGGCAATCGCCAACCACCAGACGGGATCGTACGACCCAGTCGAATCATAGAGCAGACCAGCTAACCAGACGCCTAGGAAACTGCCGGCCTGATGACTGAAAAAGACAATGCCGTACAGCGTTGACAAGTAGCGCGCCCCGAATATCTGGGCCACCGTCCCACTGGTCAACGGCACAGTCGCCAGCCACAAGAAGCCAATCAGGCCGCCGAAGAGCAAGGCGGAAAAGCTGGTCAGGGGGACGAAGAGAAACAAGCCGATGACCACGGCGCGGCTGAAGTAAAGCGCGCTCAATAAATATTTCTTGCGGTAGCGGTCGCCCAGCCAGCCAAACAAAGACGAACCGAAAACGTTGAACAGGCCAATCAGCGACAAGGCCGTAGCCCCGATCATGCGCGACAGGCCACCGTCGGTGAGGAACGAAGGCAGGTGCGTGGCGATAAAGGCGACGTGGAAGCCACAGACGAAGAACCCCGCGTTGAGCAGCCAATAGCCCGAATGGCCCCGCGCCCTGAGCAACGCTTGCAGCAGCGTGCCCTCGTCGTGCGACCGGGCCGCATGTGTGCTGGGCTGGCGCGGAAAGCCAAAGGCCAACAGCACAACCCACCCAATTAGGGCCGCGCTGACCAAAAAGGACGCCTGCCAACCCGCGTGGACAATCACCCACTGTATCCCAGGCACTAAGGCAAAAGTCCCAAACGAACCGGCCGCGGTGACGATGCCAAACGCCGTGCTGCGGTTTGCCGGATGGACGACGCGGGCGACGGCCCCCAGCACGACCACGTACGTGGTGCTGCCGAGCCCCAAGCCGATGATGAGTCCCAACGTCAGATGCAAACCGAGCGGACCATTGCTAGTCGGCACCAGCAGGCACCCCGCCGCGTAGAGCAGCGCGCCTCCCAGCACGACCCACCGCGCCCCGTAGCGATCGGCGATCATCCCGAACAAGGGCAGGCCGAAGACCACGTTTTGCAGCGCTATGGCCAAGCTGAACACTTCGCGCCCCAGATCCAAGCTGTCGCTAATCGGCTGTAGAAAGAGGCCAAACGACTGGCGGATCCCCATGCTGGCGAGGACCGTCAACGCACTGAAGAGCACGATGATCGTCGTCTGGCGATTCGCAGCGGCCATGAAAGGTAGTATAGCCCTTGTCGCACTCGGGACAAGAGACTATGTTTCGGCGCAAAACCTCAAAGGAGCAAACCTCAATGACCGCACAAGAACGACCCGTCGTCTTCGTCTCGCTCACCGGCGACGAAGCCATCAAACTCTATGACCTCGACCCCCAATCGGGCGCGCTGGAGTTGCGCGCCACCAGTCCGGCGCACGGCCCGTCGGGCGCGCTCTTTTTGCACCCGTCGCGTCCCGTGCTCTACGACGGCCACGTCATGTCCACGACCCTCGCCAGCTTCCACCTCGACACCGCATCAGGCGAATTAACCCTGATCAACAAGGTGGACACCAGCCTCGACACCCCTGCTCACCTGATTACCGACCCCGCTGGTCGCTTCCTGCTGACGGCTTATTACACCGGTGGCGGTATCACAGTCCACCGCTTGGACGACGACGGAGCCATCGGCGACCTCGTTCAGCGCATCGACACCGGCCCCAAGGCACACGCCGTCCTGCTGACCGAGGACGAGCGCTTTGTCTTTGTGCCCCACGTCTATCCCAACAACAAGACCAGCCAGTTCCGCTTCGACGCCAGCACCGGCCAACTCTCGCCCAACGACCCGCCCGTACTGGTTCCACCGGAAGGTAAGCCTGGCCCCCGGCACATCTGCTTCCGCCCGCTCGGCGACGTCGCGTACATCGTCAACGAGCAGGGCAACACAGTCACCGCCCACCGCTTCGACCCCGAGCGCGGCACCCTCTCCATTTTCCAGGACATCTCGACCCTGCCCGCGGACTATACCGAAGGCGGGCACACCGCCCACGTCGAAGTCCATCCCAATGGCCAGTGGTGCTACGCATCCAATCGCGGCAACGACAGCATCGTCGGCTATAACATTGACGCTGACGGCACACTCAGCCCGTTTGGGCACTACCCAATACCGGCCAGCCCGCGCTCGTTCAATATCGACCCGACCGGCACGTACCTGTACGGCGCTGGAGAAGCCGCCGACCGCATGACCTGTTACCAAATCGATGCAACCAGCGGTGCCCTACAGCCCATCGCAGATTACGAAGTGGGCAGTCAGCCGTTTTGGGTCATGGTGACGACCCTTTAGAGGCCGTGAATATCACCCCACATCGGCGCTCATCTGCGTTCATCTGCGGATCGTCTTAATCCAGCCCAAGCGCTTCGTCGATGTCCTGCTGATAGGCCCGCACAGCTCCGCTCATAATCTCCTCCATGGACAGCGAACGCCCGGCGTGCGCCGACTCATAGGCCCCCACAATCGCCGCCACGGCCTGCATCCCGCCAAAACCATCCACTTCAGGTTGGCCGCCGGTGAGGATGGCTTGGGCAAAGTCGTGGTACTCAATGGCCAAGTGCCGGGAGTCGATTTCGTAGAAAGATGTTGCGGAAGGATCGTATTCTACGCCGTCGGCACCAAAGAGGCGCTCAGTGATTTCGTCGAGGTGAAAATCCGGCAGGAGCGAGAGGATTTCGCGGCCTTTTAGCTCCTTGCCTTCCAAGCGCAGCACCGCGGGCCGACCATTGCGGTCGCCGGGAGCATAGAGTGCTCCCAAGCGGCCGTGGACGCTGCGCTCCCATCCCCGACCACCGCGGCCCGCCACCAACACGAGTTGCGCCAGTGCACCAGACCGCATCCTGTATAGCGCGACGACAGAATCCTCGCCCGTGGCCTCTACACTCTCGGGATAGGTCTTGGCCCGCTCGCGGTAGGATTCGAGGGGGTGATCGTCGTAGCCATCTGGCCTGCGCCGCACCGGCTCGACGATGAAGCCGCCGCCAAATACGTGCGCGTAGTCCCCCATGTAGTACTGGATGATGTCGCCGTAGTGGACGCCCATGTCCAAACCAATGGCCCCTTTCTCCTTGAGATGGCGCCAAGGCGTAATGGTTATGCGGTCGCTGCCGCCGGCCGACGCCTGGATCATCAAAAAGGGATCCCCGAGCAGGCCAGACTCGACGATCGCCCGCGCCAAGCGATTGGGCGGGTCGCGGCGGTAGTTTTCGGCCGTGGCCAGCACGGCATTGCCGGTATGGGCTGCGTCGATCATGGCTTGGCAGGCGCGCATGGTAATGCCGAGGGGCTTTTCCACCAGCGCGTGCTTGCCAGCCAACAGGGCTGGCACGGCCACTTGGTGATGCACGGAAACGTCGGTAACCACATCGACGGCTAGGATATCATCGCGCTTGAGCATCGAATCCATATCCGTAAAGATCAGCGGCTCGCGTCCGAACAGCCGCTGCACCTCGCGGGCGGCAAACTCGGCGTTCGCCCGGTTCACGTCGCAGACGGCCATCAATTCGACATTGCCG
>JAJDYK010000052.1 GCA_022825185.1 Candidatus Latescibacterota bacterium
GCGCCTTGGCCCGCTGGATAAAGGGCTTGTGGTGCCAGCCGTAGGGCACGAGCAAGTGGCGGTCTCGCTCCGCGGCGAGGCGCACCAATTCGCGCGCGTGGGCAGCGCGGGTGGTCAGGGGTTTTTCGCACATCACGTGCAAGCCCGCCTCCAAGGCGGCGCGGGCGTGTTCGTAGTGCAGGGGGTGCGGCGAGGCTACTACGACTCCGTCGAGTTCGCAGTTGGCCAATAATTCTCGGTAGTCCTCGGTGGCAAACGCGAATCCGAAGTGGTCCCGCACCTGCGCTAGCTCAGCTTGGCCCAAGCGGCAGACAGCCGTCAGCTCGACGTCGTCGCGGGTGGCAAAAACGGGCATGTGGTTGCTGGTGGCCCACCAGCCAGCGCCGATAAACCCGAGGCGCACTTTGTCTTGGGTGCTCATTGGCGTTGCTCCTTGGTTGGAGCGGCTAATGTAGGAGCGCGCGAGCGGCGCAGCAAGTGCGGCGGCGTCAGAAATTAATTTGCCCACCGACCTATTTTTTTTCTTTTATTATCTAACGCTACACACGAGTCCCTTATCGACGATCAACGCCCGCCTTAGCTATCGCTTTAACTTTCATATCCCTATCATATCTCTCACCCCACAAGGAAGGAAGAAATGGCTGCCCCCATAGCGCTTCAACTCTACACGGTCCGCGACGCCCTCGCGCAAAACTTCAAGTCCGTGGTCACCCGGATTGCCGAGATAGGGTACGTAGGCGTCGAAACGGCCGGATTCCCCGGCATCGGCGTAGATGAAGCCAGCGACCTATTTGCCGATCTAGGGTTAGACGTATGCAGCGTGCATACGCAGCTACCCTTGGGCAAGCAAAAAAACCAAGTCATCGAACTAGCCCAAGAGCTGGAAGCCACCCGCGTGGTAAGCTCTACGCCGCGCGATGCCTTCGCGAGTGCAGACGCGCTCAAGGAGCTCTGCGAGAGCTGGAACCAAGCCGCCGATATCGCCGCCGAGAACGGCTTGGAGTTGGGCCTCCACAATCACTGGTGGGAGTTCCAAGAAGTAGAAGGGCGTCCAGGCTTTGCGCACCTAGTCGACGAGCTCGACGAGTCCATCTTCTTCCAAGTCGATACCTACTGGGTCAATACCGGCGGCGGCGACTCCGTGCAGGTCGTCGAGGAATTGGGCGAACGCGCACCGCTTTTGCACATCAAGGACGGCCCGTGCGACCCCGCGCAGGACATGCTCGCCGTCGGCGAGGGAGCTATGGATATCCCGCCCATTATCGAAGCCAGCCACGGCACCTGCGACTGGCTGATCGTCGAGCTGGACCGCTGCGCAACCGACATGATGGAAGCTGTAGAAAAAAGCTATCAATACCTCGTTGGCAACGAGCTGGCGCGCGGCGCCAGATAACGCAAAAGGAGCGTCATGGCAAAGAAAGCAATTATGGTTTGGGGTGGCTGGGAGGGGCACGAGCCCAAGCAGTGCGCCGATATTTTCGCACCTATTTTAGAAGCAGAAGGGTTCGCAGTAACCATTTCGGACACCCTCGACACATACAAAGACCGCGACCTCATGGCCGAGCAGGACCTGGTGGTGCCGACGTGGACGATGGGGCAGATCGAAGGAGAGCAGGAGCAAGGGCTGCTCGCGGCCGTTGATAGCGGTGTCGGCATAGCCGGCTGGCACGGCGGCATGGCTGATTCGTTCCGCAACAATACTACCTATCAATTTATGGTCGGCGGCCAGTTCGTCGCCCACCCAGACGGCATCATCGACTACACGGTCAACATCGCGGCCCCAGACGACCCAATCGTCGCCGGTCTTGACGACTTCCAGATGCACTCCGAGCAGTACTACATGCACACCGACCCAAGCAATGAAGTGCTCGCCACGACAACCCTAGAGGGCCGCCAGAGTGCGCCTTGGGTCAACGGAACGGTCATGCCGGTGGTGTGGAAGCGCGCGTGGGGAGCGGGTCGGGTGTTCTACTCGTCGCTGGGCCACGTGGCGCGCGATTTCGACGTGCCCGAAGCGCGCGAGATCCAGCGGCGCGGTATGCTCTGGGCCAGCCGCTGAGGGGGTCGCGCTATGAAGTTCCACAAAGGCCTCTCCTCGCCGGCGTGTCTCTTTTGGAGCCTTGGGTTGGCGGCGGGCCTCCTCTTAGTCATCCTGACGTGGTGGCTTATTAACCGACTATCTGAGGAATGATGGGCCGCAAGAAAGTGCTGATTACGGGAGCGGCTGGCCGCATCGGCGAGGTGATGCGCCAAGGGCTGCGGGAGTGCTACGACCTGCGGCTGATGTATCACCGCACAGTGCGGGAAGTTGCCGCAGGCGAGGAGGTCATCCGAGGCAGCGTCGCCGATCTAGACGCTATGGCCACAGCGGTCACTGGCGTCGATGCCGTAGTCCACCTCGCTGGCGACCCAGAGGTCAGCGCCACTTGGGAGTCGGTCCTCGAAAAGAACATCCAAGGCGTGTACTGCACCTATGAGGCCTGCAGAAACGCGGGCGTCAAGCGGGTCGTCTTCGCCAGCACCAATCACGTGACCGGCCTTTACGAAGAAGAAGGGATGTACACCACGTGGGAAATGCCCGTGCGGCCCGACAGCCTGTACGGGGCCAGCAAGGCATTTGGCGAAAGTCTGGGACGCTACTACGTGGATCGCTACGGTTTGGAGGTCGTATGCCTACGCATCGGCTCGTTCCAGCCGGATTCCGCAGTCGTCGAGCGCAAAAGCGACCGAATCCTCTCCACCTGGCTGAGCCACCGCGACTGCGTCCAGCTCGTGCAGCGCTCCATTGAGGCCGACGTGCGCTTCGGAATCTACTACGGCATCTCGGGCAACACCCGCGCCTATTGGGATCTCCAAAACGCCCACCGCGAATTAGGCTACGACCCCCAAGACAACGCCGAACACTTCGTTTAAGTGGTCAGTGGATAGCGTCTAACCACTCATCACGCATCATCCTTCTTCCTCCGCCCCCGCCAAAAAGCCTCCAGCAGCCGCAAACATATACGGCTTACGTCCCACAGGATATACAGTCCCAAGCAGACGCCGAAGAAGGAGGCGACTCGGGGGTCGAAGGCTAGTTCGACGATGCGGTCGAGGAGGGCGGGAATCACGTTGCATCCTTTAGGCGCAGGAGCTTATGGACCAAGAGCGATTAATGAGTTCCCGTTGCAAGCAGTGATTTGATTTGCCCCCATGAGGTCTCGTCCACAGCCGTAGCCTGATTGGTTTCTGAACAAGGAGCGGACGAACACATACGATTGCCCTGCGTCTTGTTGTCGATATGGTAACTGGTGCCTAACGTATATGGTTCGTCCGGGTTAAAGTCCTCGCACAAGCTACCACGGAAGCGGCGGCAGCTAAAATTCTGATCCGTTGCATTGTCTGGCACGACCAATGAACAGGGAGTAGAAGAATACTGCCTATCCGCTATATACAGATTGCACTCCCAATCTAAGGCAAATGTGATCCAAGCGTATTTCGGATATGGTGTATTTCTATCTATATATTCCCAAGAACAAAAACGATGATCGGGATTTAAGCTACAATCAAAACACTGGTCCCATTTTGCTTCATCGCTACCACAACGAACTCGATCCTTGTCATGGTCGGCTTGGCCCAAGTTAATCG
>JAJDYK010000032.1 GCA_022825185.1 Candidatus Latescibacterota bacterium
GACGACGCTGCCCGTGACCACGAAGCCCGCGCCGGCCTCCACCTTGGCCCGCGCCACCCCCGGTTCGCGGATGCCGCCGCCGACGATGACCGGCACCGAAACGCAATCTGCTACCGCGCTCACCATTTCGTCGGGCACAGACGCGCATGCGCCGCTGCCAGTTTCTAGATAAATAAGCCTCATGCCCAAGTACTCGGCCGCCAAGGCGTGGGCCATGGCGATGTCGATCTTGTCGCGCGGAATGGGCCGAGTATCGCTCATAAATTCCACGGATGTCAAGGTCCCCGACTCGACCAGCATATACCCGGTGGGGATGGTCTCAATGCCGTATTCGTGGATCAAGGGAGCGGCTTTGACGTGCTCGCCGATCAAGAGCTCGGGGTTGCGCCCGCTGACCAGCGACAGAAAGAGGATCGCATCGGCCGTCGGCACCACTTGGCCCGAGCTTCCGGGAAAGCTGATCACCGGCACATCGACCTTGGCTCGGACGCGCTCAAAACAAACCGCGTTGCGCGACGAGAACATCAGGCTCGTGCCGATGAGGATAGCATCGGCCCCGGCCGCAACGCAGAGCTGGGCGCGAGCCTCCAACTCGTCTGGAGCCAACCGATCTGGATCCAGCAGAGGCAGGTAGCCAGCGCCGCGGTGGTGGCGGATGTCTAGTAAGTGCTGCAGTACACTGCTAGCCACAAATAAGCTCGCCTATTTTAGCTGCTGCTCGACGATGCCCGCCACTTGCTCTAGCGCCTCGTCGAGTTTGCCTGGGTCGCGTCCACCCGCTTGGGCTAAGTGCGGTTTGCCGCCGCCCGAGCCGCCCGCGAGCTGAGCCACGCCGCGCACAATGTCGCCGGCCTTCAGCCCGCGGCCCTTAATCAAGTCGTCGGTAACAACGGCGATAAAAGAAACCTTGCCGCCGATGTCCGCCCCCAAGACGCCAACCCCCGAGCCCAAGCTCTCGCGCAATCCGTCGGCCATGGCCCGCAGGCTGGGCACGTCCTCGGCTTGGGTGCGTTGCGTCACGACCTTGACCCCTTGTACTTCTCGCGCCTCGTTCAAATTATTGCTTGCCTCTAGCGCCGCAACCCGACGCCGCAATTCGTCGAGGGACCGCTCCAACTGGCGGTTTCGTCCCAAGAGCGACTCGATTTTGTCCGCTAATTCTTCGGGCGCGGCATTGAGCCGAGTGCCCAACTCCGCCAACACCTGCCGCCGTTGGCGCGCGACGCGCTCGGCACCTGCACCCGTCAATGCCTCGCTGCGCCGGACGCCAGCGGCAATGCCGCTTTCAGAAAACAAATCGAATGCGCCGATCTCGCCGGTCGAGCGCACGTGGGTGCCGCCACACAGCTCTAAACTAAAGTCGCCGATCCGCACCACGCGAACCTGATCGTCGTATTTTTCGCCGAAGAGCGCCTGCGCCCCCATGGCCTTGGCTTTTTCCAGTTCCTCTTGAAAGGCACTCACTTCTAGATCGGCGCGAATCTGCTCGTTGACTCGCTCCTCGATTTCGCGCAACTGCTCAGGTTCTACCGCGGCAAAATGCGAAAAGTCAAAGCGCAAGCGATCGGGCGCTACCAGCGAACCCATCTGCCCTACGTGGTCGCCGAGCGTCCGCCGCAGCGATTCGTGCAACAGATGAGTCGCCGTGTGGTTGCGCTCGGCGTCCATGCGCGCTTGGCGATCGACGCGAGCTTCTACTGCACCAGTCAACGCTTTGGTTTCACCTTCCACTAAGCGACCTCTGTGGACGATAACGCCATGTACCTTCTGCACGTCCTCTACTTCGACGATAAAATCTTTGCCCTCGATCCGTCCTCGGTCGCCGACTTGCCCCCCCGCCTCGGCATAGAAGGGGGTTGGGTCTAACACGAGCTGCACCCGGTCGCCCTCGCCTCCTTCGGCATGAATCACCTGAGCGCCTATTTCCAACTCGTCATAGCCTACGAAGCTCGCACCCCCACCAAAACCCGCGCCAGAACCGTCGCCTGCGCCATCAGCAGAACCCGCACCAGATCCAAAACTCGCGCCAAAGCCACCTTGGCGCGACCGCTGCCGCTGGGCTTCAAGCGCGTGATCGAATTCCTCCCGCTCGACCAACGGGATCCCCTGTTCACGAGCCATCAGTTCCGTCAAATCCAACGGAAAACCATAGGTGTCGTAAAGTTGGAAAGCATCACCACCTGTAATCTGTCCCTTAGCGGCAAACCGCGCGAAGATGTCCAAGCCGCGATCGAGAGTCTTGCCAAAACTCTCTTCCTCGGAGTGAATGACTCGGGCGATGTGGTCTTTCCTCGCCGTCACCTCCGGGAAAACATGACCCATAGTTTCGCCCAACGTGCCAACCAACTGATGAATAACAGGATCGTGCTGATCGAGCTGACGAGCGTAGCGCGCGGCGCGGCGCAGGATGCGGCGCAGGACGTACCCACGGCCCTCATTGGAAGGCATTGCGCCGTCGGCCATGGTGAAGCAGAGCGCACGGACGTGGTCGGCGATGACCTGCATGGGGACGCGGTGCTCGCCGCCGTACTCTTTGCCCGTCAGCTCGGCAATGCGGCCGATAAGCGGCTGAAAGATATCGGTCTCGTAGTTGCTCTCGGCTCCCTGCAAGAGGCTGCACATCCGCTCAAAGCCCATGCCGGTATCCACGTGCTTTTCAGGCAGAGATTGCAACGCCCCGGTCTCGTCGCGGTTATACTGGATGAAGACCAAGTTCCAGATCTCGACCAAATCCCCCGTATCGTCAATGAGCATACGGCTATCCTGCGCCGCCAGGTCATCGCCCAAGTAGTAGTGAATTTCAGAGCAAGGTCCACAGGGGCCGGTCGCGCCCATTTCCCAAAAATTTTCCTTGGCCGGTAGGCGCACCACACGGCCCGGCAGCAGGTCGGTGCATTCGTACCAGAACGCCTCGGCCTCCCCATCGGCTTCTACCGCGTCGTCGCCCTCAAAGACAGTGGCCCAGAGCCGCTCCTTTTCCAAGCCAAAGTGCCCGGTAATCAACTCCCAGCCCCACTCGATGGCCTCTTTTTTGAAGTAGTCGCCAAAAGACCAGTTGCCCAGCATCTCAAAGAAGGTGTGGTGCCACGAGCTGTAGCCGACTTCGTCGAGATCGTTGTGCTTGCCCGAGACCCGCATGACCTTCTGCGTATCAACCGCACGGGTGTAGTCGCGCCGACCCAAGCCCAAGAAGACATCCTTGAACTGGTTCATGCCGGCGTTGGTAAAATAGAGCGTGGGATCGTCTTGCGGCACGACCGGCGCACTCGGCACGCGCACGTGGCCCTTACCCTCAAAAAAACAGAGGAACGCCTCCCTAATCTCCCTCGACTTCATTAGCTAACTCCTGCCATACCTGTTCGACCGCTGCTCTGGCCATTTCCGCATCGCAACCGCGCCGGGCCAACAAGCCCAGCATCCGGGGCTTGGCCTTGTCGGGTGCCAAGCCCCGGTAGCGCCAAGCCTGCTTGCTCAGCAATTCGACCGCCCGTTCACTCGAATCGAGCACCGAGGCGTACTCGGCGAGGACCTCGTCAACGACGCCAGCGGCCACGCCTTTGTGTCTGAGATCCTGGGCTAGTTTGCGCACACCATAAGCCCGCGGCAACCGCGCCTCGACCCAGCGCCGAGCAAACTCGCGGTCGTCGAGAAGCTGCTGGCGCTGCAAGTTGGCGACGACCTCGGCGACGACCTCGGCGGCAAAGTCCTTCTCCCTTAGCTTGTCTCGCACTTCCGCTACGGACCGCGCCCGATAGCTGAGATAGCGATAGGCGGCGTCCGTGGCCTTTTGCAGTTGGTCGTCCACTTATTCGTCGGCCTCGCTGGCCTCGTCTTGCCCTACCGCAACCTCGAGTCCCAACTCGACGCGTAGCTTGTGTTCTATTTCCGCGGCCACTGTTGCATTTTCGCGCAGAAAGGTGCGGGCGTTATCTCGGCCCTGCCCCAAGCGCTCCCCGTTGTAGGAAAACCACGCTCCACTCTTGTCAACAAGCCCTTTGGCGACGCCAATATCGATCAAATCGCCCTCCCAAGAAATGCCGATTGAGTCGCCGTGAAAGATCAGGTCGAATTCAGCTTCGCGAAAGGGGGGGGCCACTTTGTTTTTTACGACCTTGACCCGAGTGCGATTGCCGATATCGAGATCTCCGTCTTTGACGCGGGCGATGCGGCGGATATCGATGCGCACCGAAGAATAGAAGGGCAGAGCGCGCCCGCCAGTAGTAGTTTCCGGGTTGCCGAACATCACGCCGATCTTCATGCGCAACTGGTTGAGAAAAATCAGACACGTGTTCGAGCGGTTGATGGAGCCGGCCAACTTGCGCAGAGCTTGGGACATCAGCCGCGCGTGCAACCCCATGTGCGAGTCGCCCATATCGCCTTCCAACTCGGCCTGCGGCACCAGCGCGGCCACCGAATCCACCACGATAATATCGAAGGCACCGCTGCGCACCAAGGTATCGACGATCTCGAGAGCCTGCTCGCCCGAATCCGGCTGCGATATGATTAGATTTTCGACATCGACGCCAATGCGCCGCGCAAAGCTGACATCGAGAGCGTGTTCGGCATCGATAAAAGCCGCGGTGCCGCCGCGCTTCTGCGACTCGCGGACTGCATGCAGCGAGAGCATGGTTTTGCCCGCTCCCTCTGGACCGGATATTTCGACGATCCGCCCCTTGGGCAAACCGCCGATGCCCAGCGCTGCATCCACAGCCAGCGACCCGGTAGAAATCGCCTCCACCTCTTGCACCCCACCCTCGTCGCCAAGGCGCATAATCGATCCCTTGCCGTACTGCTTTTCAATCTGCGACATCGCCAGTTCCAGCGCTCTGGCCTTGTTGCCGTCGGCGCTGTGTCCGTTCGCTTTCGCCATGAAAATCTCTCCAATTAAAGTGTGGTATCCGTTCTAGCCCATCCACTCGACCAAATAGGACGACGAGCGAATGACCACGTTGCTGTACAGGCCGGCGACTATGTCGTCGGCCACAATGCCCCATCCCCCGGGCAGGGCTTCTAGTTGCCGCGCTGGAGGCGGCTTGACAATATCGAAGGCGCGGAAGACGAAGAAACCCGCGATAATCGTCCCGGCGCTTGGGGGCAAAAATGCCACTGCAAAGAGAAAGCCCACCCCCTCGTCAATGACGACCTGCCCAGGGTCATCGCCCCATTCCGGGGCCGCCCGACCCGCGCTGTACACCCCAATGACCGAAGCAGCTAAAAGCACTCCGATCCATTCCAGCACTCCCAAAGCGGGAACAAACAGCCAGTATAACAGGGCAACGAACGCGGTGCCAGCCGTACCGGATGCCCACGGGGCATAGCCGACAAAAAAGAGCGTGGCGATCAGTCGGTTCAGAAGAAACGCGTTCCTCTACGCCGCGCTCAGGGTTCCTTATAGGAAGAGGTCGCGCGGAACAGGTAGTGAAAACCCGACAGCAGCGTCAGCAACAACACCCCCGCCAACAGTGCATTGGCCAAAAGCTGGATTAGCTGGTCGTCGAGAAAAAAGAGATGACCTGCGGCAAAGCGCCCCATCGCCTCCTCAAGGCCAATGACGAACAGAATAAAGATAACCGTGAAAAGCTGGACCGCGGTCTTCCACTTAGCCAAGCGCGAAGTGACCATCGGGCGGCCTCGGTATATCCCGTAGAGGCGCATGCCCGTGATCAGGATGTCGCGCCCGACGATGGGCAACACCAGCCAAAAATTGACCATTCTGTTCAACGCTAGGGCAATGAGTGCCGAAGTTACCAATATCTTGTCGGCCAACGGATCCAAGAAGCGGCCCAGCGGCGTTACTTGATTGCCAGCGCGCGCTAGTTTGCCATCGTAGAAATCGGTCAGCGAGGCCGCGCTGAAGACGACGAAGGCAAGACTTTTCAAATACCAAGTATCGGTGAACAGCAGCAGCAAAAACAGCGGCGTCAAACCGATCCTGAGCGCGGTCAGTCCATTGGGCAAGTTAAAAATATCGCGCCGATTCATTTCTACCTCACAGCGAAGATCGACCAGCAAAGGCCAGCGAAAGAGTGACGCTGTCGGCCAAGTCCAAATCCGCGCCCACCGGCAGGCCGCGCGCCAGCCTCGACACCTTGGTCAGCGGCATGAGTTGCTGGGCGATGAAGTGAGCGGTGGCATCGCCCTCGGCATTGGCATTGAGCGCGAGCATTACCTCCTGGACGCCCTGCTGGCGCACGCGCTCGGTCAAGGAGTCAATGTGCAAATCCTCGGGCAGCACTCCGTCCTGGGGAGAGAGCACCCCGCCGAGTACGTGATACGCTCCAGAGTAAAACTGACTCATCTCAAAGGCCAGCACGTCGCTGGCTTCGGCCACCACGCAGATGAACTGCTGGTCGCGCCGGGTGTCTCGACAGACTTCGCATAGGGGCTCACCTTTTTGGGTGAAGTTGTAGCAGGTCGCGCAGTGTTCGATCTGGTCTTTGGCGGCAATGAGCGCCTTGGCGAGCAACTCGGCTTCCTCGCGCGGCCTCTTGACCACATAGAGTGCCAAGCGCTGTGCCGTCTTGCGACCAATACCGGGCAGCTTGGCAAATGCGACGATCAAATCCTCGAGGGCCAGCGGTTCCATGCGATTTCTCAGGCCAACTCGCCGTCAAAAGCGTCGAGCACCGAAAGGAGGGTAGGATCAGATTCGGGCTGGCTTGCCGCCTGAGGGGCCGGTTGCTCTCCTTTCTTCGCGACGACATCCAAGCGCAGCCGCCACCCGTATTTTGCCTCGGCTATTTCTTCTATGATTTTTCGGTCTTTGATCACTTTGGTCATGGCAAAGCGCTGGTCGGCACCGAAGCTCAGCTTGAGTACATGGCCTTCTATATTGTCTAAGGCCGCCCCATTGAGAAAAGAGGCCAGCGACCGCTTCGCGGCACCTACGGCATTAACTAGCTCAGCCCAATTAGTGCGCACCTGATCAAAGCTCGGTGCGGCAGCACTAGCGGCATTGCCTGACTCAGCCGGAGCAGCGACTTGTTGCTGGGCCGGGGGCGGAGGTGCGGCTTGTTCGCTGCGACTACTTGGGGGCGGGGACGAGACCGGTTCGCTCCCACCGCTTGGCAGCGGAGGCGGAGTCTGTTCGCTGCGACCACTGCTTGGAGGCGGAGATGCAGCCGGGCGCGGCGCAGCACCTTCAAGCGACTGCAAGCGGCGCAGCAGTTGGCCCACATCGACAGCCCGGCCCATCAGCGCCAGATGCACCAAGGCGATTTCTAGGCGGAAGCGCGGCTGTAGCGAACGCCTTAGATCCGCTTCTAAATCCAACAGCGACTGCATCATGCGCAGCAGATCTTCGACCGCCATGGCTTCCGCAAGCTCGCCACAGCGGCGGCGGGCGTCTTCGGCCATATCCAACTCGTCGGTCCCGCCCTGTATCTTGGCGAAGAGCAAGTGGCGCAAAAGTTCGACTAGGCCATAGACGAACTCCTCAATGTCGGCCCCTTCGTCAACGGCTTGAGCGACGACATCCAAGACCCGTGCGGGGGCCGCTTCGCGCATGGCGTCGAGCAATTCAAAGTAGAGGCCGCGATCGACGAGACCCAACACCTGCACCACGGCTTGCTGCGACACCTCCGCGCCCAATGAGACCACTTGATCGAGTAGGCTCTCGGCGTCGCGCAAGGCACCGTCCGCGCGGCTAGCCAACAGATGGAGCGCCCCCTCTTCGACCGCAATGCCCTCGGCTTGGGCAATAGTACCCAGATGAGCAGCGATCTGCCCGCTTGAGATGCGGCGAAAATTGAAGCGCTGACAACGCGAGAGAATGGTGTCGGGGACCGACTGCACTTCTGTGGTGGCGAAGATGAAAACCACGTGCTCCGGCGGCTCCTCCAGCGTCTTCAACAGCGCATTGAATGCCGCGGTCGAGAGCATGTGAACTTCGTCGATGATGTAGATCTTATAGACGCCTGC
>JAJDYK010000343.1 GCA_022825185.1 Candidatus Latescibacterota bacterium
GAATGGGCCGAGAGCAAGCCCGCAATGATCCAACTGCTAGTGACTAATGGCGTGGATGTGAACCGCAATCGGGGCCAAATTTTATGGGACGCGCTCAGGGAGAGGGATCTAGAGTTGGCGAGCATGTTGGTCGCCGAAGGGGCAGCCGTGGATTTGCGCTTTGCCGCCGCGGTCAACCGCGTCGATCTGATGGCCGAGTTCTTCGACTCTGAAGGCCAGCTAAAAGAGGGGATCGGCCATCTCTATCATCCCGACCCAGATACCGTGCTCACCGCCGAGCAGATTGTGGTGGAAGCGCTTAACTTTGCGGCCTATTGCGGCGCGCTGGAAGCGGCGGAATTTTTGCTGGATCGCGGCGCGGACGTCAACGGGTATGCCAGTGGATTTAGCCGGTTCGACCGCGGAAGTACGCCCCTGCACAAAACCGTTATGGCCGACCAGCTAGAGATAGCCCAGTTGCTCTTGGCGCGGGGTGCTGATCCCCTGTTGGGGGATCGGCGTTTTGACGTCCCGCCTTATAGGTGGGCCAACTTCATAGATACCTCTGAGGCCCTTGAAGAGTTGCTCAGAGAATACCATGAAGCCGCCTCCGGGGAGACGGACGCAGACTCCAGCGCCGCTCCTCCGTGGATGCGCCGGAGGAACCGTGGGGGGGGGCGATAAAGCATCGTGGGCCAAAAGACAGAATCATTAGACGAAAGGCTGCGCGAGTTATTCGGCACGGATGCCTGCAGCGAGGGGCCGCTGGCTGCTAGCGGTGCCGGGCGGCGCTTTACGGGTATCGATCTGTGCCGCCCACTCAATCCCGAACAGGTCGCCTTTCTGCTGGACGCCCTGAGCCAGTTTCGCATCGTCAGCATTGCCGGGCAGGACTTGGAAGCCTTTTCCCTAGCCCACTTCGAACGCTTCGCTAACCACTGGGGCGCGCCGGTGCCGCACCCCAACAACTTCATGCGCGGGGGTAAACCGGCCCAGCAAGATGGCGACAGCGACGGCCCCTTTGAGTTGATTCCCTTTGAGCGTCGCACGGCGGCTGCCGTCAACGCCGTCTTCCCCGGCCAACTGCAATGCCTGCCGCACGAGTCGCCTGCGGTACTGGTAGTGTCCAACTTTCGGGGGGAGCGCAGTGCCGTATCTGCTAGGGTGACTGGAGGCGGCTCGTGGCACACGGACATCGAGTACGAGCGTTTGCCTATCTACGTCTCGATGTTTCTCGCCCACAAGTCGCCGGTGGCGCGCGATGCCCCTGGCGGGAATTGGGTGCAGGCACTCGACGACGGCAAGGCTCATCCGTACTACGAAGGCTCGGATCGCGAACTCATGCGGCTGCGCAAGCGCCTACCGTTGAACGGCGAAACGGCCTTTGCCGACACGGCTGCGGCCTTTGCAGCACTGCCGCCGACAGAACAGGCGGCTCTGGAGCGAGTTCAGCTACGGCGGCGGTTGAACGAGAGCGACGAAGGCTGGCTGGCTCCGCTGGTGCGCACCAACCCGCGCTCTGGCATCAAGTCCTTGCACAGTCCAATTTGGGCGTCGCGGCCACGGGTGCGGCCGGCGATTGAGGTGGAAGGGATGTCTGCGGAAGCATCGCGCGCGTTTCTCGACCGGCTCGAAGCGCACGTGTTGCAGCCGCACTTCCGCTACGACCACCCGCACGCGCCGGGCGATGTAACGCTGTGGGACAACTACATGACCCTGCACAATTCGCCGCCGCTCAAGTCGAACATCAGCTCGCTCGACGATGCCCGGCTGCTGTACCGCTTGAGCTGCAAAGGCGAGCCAGCCCTGTCACTGCCGCGCCGCGATCCGCCGGAGTGGCTCGCTGCTCACATTCCCGGTGGCTATGCCACGCCTCCGGAGATTATCGACATCGCGTAAAATTGACAGAACTTCAAAAAATCGCTCGGGAAACCGATTGGGAGACGCTTCCTTTTCACCTACAGGATGCCGTTGATGTCCTGTTGATGGAAGAAGCGCATGAGGAAGGCGGAGAAACTCGACCGTTGCGCGATATTCTTCGTGAGGCTGGAGAAACACCTCAACAATGACTATGGATATATTCTAGGGCGGTCCGGGGTTATTCGTTGATGGCTGAGCCTGTACGCCTGGGAGACGCTCATTGATGGCGAAGGACAAATCCACTCCGTAGCCTCGCGTGTTGTCCGTGATGACTCTCTTAGCTCCCGTAGCCTCAACATACTTGAGCGTCTCATGGAAGTCCGCATGGTTAGACAATGCGACCATATAGGCCCGGTCCGAAAACTTCATCAGCGGATGATCTGCAGTGGTCATGTACGCACTACATGTAACATTCGTTCCGCCGATTGGTTCGTTGCTGAAGCTGTCTCCCTTCGAATACAGTCGAATGTAGGATTGCCCTTCCATGGCAGACTGACCAGCGTGCGAGTTAAGTGCGAATAGGCTTCCAATAGCGAATCCGTGATTCTGATAGACCGTCACTTCCTGAATGAGTCGTTCGCTGGCTAGAATCGGAACTCCTACGTTACCTCCAAGCACATGTAATACGCGCTCGATAGTTCCTCTGTGAGCTTTGACATGTACAGAACCATGTCGCAATCGCTCGTATATGAGGTTTAACAGACACTCCTCCGCGTCTTCTTGGGTATAGCGGCGTACGCTTGTGGGCCTTCCGTAGGTGCTGTCCACAACAAGCTCGTCGACCTGAATAACCTCATTGAGAGGCCAACCGAAGTCACTTGAATAGCCGACTCGGAGGCCGTCGGATAATTCCAGCGCGACTTGGCACGAGCCGAGCATGTGGTTGGAGGGAAAAAGGGATAGCTTCGAGCCGTCGTTAAGAACACTCTCGTCGCCTCGATTTACTTGATGAATGTTGTCACGGAACTCAAGATCCGCATTGAGTTCCTCTACTAGAAGTGCATACGTTTCTGGACTCATTAGAAAATCCTGAAAGCCCTTGCTCTTGTCGAACTCGCCCATGTGGTCATCGTGAATATGTGTCTGGACGCGGAAAGGATATCCTTCGGCGAAACCATCACACACTACTTTTGACCCGAGGCATACGGCACCACTCTTAAGAACGTCAACAATGGGGTCGGACATTCTCAACTGTCTCCGAGATGTGTGTTCGAAGCCGTGCCTCAATACTCTCCTTGCCAACGATCTTCATCGACTCATCAAAGCGTTCGTCTCCGACCAATGTGAAGAACCGCTTTCCAAGCCGACCAGACGCTCCCCGGAGATTGAGGAGTTTGATACCCGAATCCAGAATCGAATCTCTCTCCGCCTGTGTAAGTTTAATGAGTGCATTCTCGACATTCTGATCAACGACCGAACCGATGAATACATAACGCCTCTCGACTATTGGGCGCATGCCCAGGACTTCCTTTATACATGCGCCAATAGTGCGTCCCGAGCGTGTCCGGAGTTGCCCTATCTGTCGGATCTCCTTGCTATTGAGGCCATCCGATAGGATCGACCTAGCGACAGTGCGCTGATCGTCAGCGTCCCGAAGCTTTACCAATTCGACAGCAGACGAAAAGCCGATAGCGTCCCTGCCAGATCCCCAATTGATCAGATGCTGAAGATCATCAGGTAAATCGAGGATTCGCAGAAAACGACCGATGTGTCCAGTCCCGTCAAGGCCGATCGCATCCGCGCAGTCTCTAAGAGATATTCCCTCGTCACGTGCACTACGAAGAATCAAGCCCACTTCAATAGGAGAAAGGGGTCGTCCCTTCTTGTGAGTCCCGTAACCTACGGACATCCGAAGGCGTCCAAGTTCCAAGGCACTCAACCCGGCTAGCATTTCTTTTACTCCTCCAACAGACCGCGGCCAATTAGTGCTTCTTCGATCAGTGCAGCAGTTGCATCGTCTTGGTTGACACCTTCCTCTTTTGCAAACTGTTGGATGGCGGTGCGCGTGTCTAGCGTCACTGTCACCATTATCTGGGTTACCATCGCAGCACTCTTCGCCTGCTCGATCTTCTCACTTACTGGCTTCTCAGGGTGTTTTTTGCTTTCCTCCACGAACTTTTTTTGCTGAACGCTACTCAGCGGTTCCATTTCCTGCGCCAGCATAGTCGCGAGTTGAGTGTCTATGTCGTCATAGCCTAGGGTGGCGGCGTCCTGTGCCTTTATAGCAACTTTGATGTTTAGTCCGTCATCAACCATTTTCTTTAACTCGGGTATGAGTCGCGGGTACCTTACATGAGTCCTTACATTGTCCGCTGATAGACCCGTAGTTTCGACCACATCCTTCACGCTTCCATAGATGTTGTACAAGTATACGATTCCATCCGTAAGCTCCTTTCCGGAGAGTTTACGTCGGACCAGATTCTCGGTAATCGAGATGGCCTTAGCTTCTTGCTCTTCAACCCGTTCGTCAAGAACGGCTGCCGTAATACTATCCCGCTTTAGCATCTTATGTGCCAGAAATCGCCGCTGGCCTGTGAGAATCTCCCATTTGCCTTCTTTCCTCGCTGCGCAGACTACAATCGGCTGTAGCAGTCCTTGCTTTTTGATGCTTTCGGCCAAATCTTCAATTTCCTTACTGACGTCTTGGACTCGTGCCTGCCCTTTCCCGATGGTCAGGTCATCGAGCGGGATATCTTTATACTCAACTATCTTTGCCATTTTAACACTCCTTGTTCTTATGAGTATGTGTCAGAAATATGTCTCCGGTTGTGAGTTCTAGAATTTGCATCAATTCCTCCTTTGTGAAGCGATAGGTCCTTGTCTCAGCGGATTCGATTATTTCATCGAATAGACATTCTTTTTGTTCAAGTATTTTCTTAATACGCTCCTCGATCGAATCGGCTACTAGGAAACGAATAACGTGTAATGGCTCCTCTCGGTCAAAGCGGTGAGCCCGATAGATCGCTTGGACCTCAACAGCGGGATTCCACCACCTGTCGAAGATCACGACGTGCGTCGCCTCCCCCAGATTCAGGCCCACGCCTCCGGCCCGAAGGGATACCAGAAGTCCCCGAGGCGCGGCCTCAGTACGAAATCGGTCCATGGCAACCTGCCTCTCGTCAAGCGACATTGATCCCGTCAAGAGGTCGTGCGGAAGCTCAATCCTATCCGAAATCCACCGTAGCGTTTCGACAAACTGCGAGAATACAAGAATACGAGCAGAATTTCCGGCTCCTTCGCTAATAGTCTTCAGAGCGTCCAATTTTGACGAGGCGTTCGCGGGCGCATCGAAATTACAGATGATCTTCAGCCTTGTGATGAGTCCGAGCAAAGCGGTACTGATGTCCCCGTCAGATGAGTCTTTACTTATGGTTTGGGCGCGATTTACCCACAGCTCGTCATATCTTGTTCTCTGCGGCACTGAGAGTTCGAGTCTCAAGTCTTGGAATATAACTGGCGGAAGTTCGGCCCGAACGCCAGATTTTCGCCGCCGAAGCATCATCGACTCCAGCTTCTTGGCCAAATATGAGTTAGGAAATTCTCGTCCAATCGACGGGTCGAGGAAACTGAGAATAGATACAAGATCGTCTTCGTCGTTTTCCAGAGGTGTAGCCGAGAGCGCCCAAGCGCGTTTGCGTGGCAGGAGTCGACAGGCCAGTGCAGTGGTGGAGTCTCTGTTTTTGATTCGTTGGGCCTCATCGAGAATCACGAGGTCGAAGGTATCCGAGGGAATGCGGTCCAAGCCGTCGGATCGAATTTGCTCATAAGAACTCACGAGAACTGGAATCGGCAGTAGATAAACCGCTTCGCGTTCACGGACGGGACCTTGTACGCGCCGTGCTGTCACCGACGGTGCCCAGGTCGAGAGCTCCATCACCCAATTAATCGTCAACGATGCAGGCGCGACGATCAAGACTCGGCGTATCTCGTTCTGTCCGTTCAAGAGAAGCGCTAGCGCGACCGCAGTCTGGACCGTTTTCCCTAGCCCCATTTCGTCGGCGAGGAGAGCAGATTGAGATCGGTATAAGAACGCGACACCCTCCCACTGGTAGTTGTGGAGCGTCGCGGGGACACCGAGTTGGCTTTCTGCGAGACGACGGAGTTGTAACGTATTAAGCATCAATCGAATGTCCAGACCCGCACGGCTTGTTTCGCCATCTCCCGCTGTCTCTCTTCGATTATATCCGAATTCCAATCATCGTATTTGCTCAGTGTACGCGTAAGTACAATCCCACTGTCTTGGTAGCTATCTCGCTTCTTCAAAAAATCTCCATTAAATTTTGGTCCAGGCTTATTGTCGGCCGGACCCATAAGTGTCAGATTCCCAATTCTATGAGCCCAATCGTCAACAGTTTCAGGATCGAAACCGGGCCAAGAGTTCCAATGCTGTGGAGACTCCGGCAGTATATGCTCAACGGTACAGAAACGTTCGTCCAACAGCCGTGCATCACGTTGCATGTTGCCATTGATTCCGAGCAGGAATTGCTTGATTTTCGGGTTTCCAGTCATTCTCGCCTCAAGCAGGGCGTCGTGAAACTTGGAGTCATCCAGTACCCCATACGCCGAGCGGTCACAATCGAGTAAGAAATCTGCAAACTCGGCGTCGGGAATATCGGAAGCACCCGCTATATTTTTAGCGCAGTCGGAAAACTGTGCTTCGAATTGAGAGGGCTCGAATTTCGGTGCGACAAATGCTGTTCTAAGGACAAATGTCGCCAGACGTTTTAGGTTTTTGTTGGCGAGCCGCGCAATTCGTCGCTTTTTGCGTCCATCCGACTCTCGAAGGTACCAGGTTAACGTAGCGAAGACCAGAGGTTGGGTAACTTTGTATCTACCCAACTCACGAAGAAAAACTGCCAAGTTCCTCGGTGATCTCGTTGTCCCGGAGGCGACCTCGAACGCCCGAATGAAGTCCGGATCTGGAGTAGTTGCCGTGACTGTGCGAAAGAGCTCCAAGGATTCACCAGAAGTGACTTGCTCGGTTAGCTCGAACACGTAGTCTGCCAAGGCCCCCTTTTCTTGTTCCTTTTTGTCTATCTGGTTACGGATAGCCTCTCGCACCTCGCGATAAAAATGATCCTTGTGTAAAAAGCCAAATCTACATTGCAGATGACACCGCATGTATTCGGATGCTTTACTAGAGCTAGAGATAATTGTGCGGATTCTCTCTATATTTTCGTGTACCGAATTTTTTCTTTCAGAATCATTTTCTGAGTTGAAATGCGAATACCAATAATTACGTATGAGGTCCAAATCGTCTAGTTGCTTACCTCTGCAATTGATTGTCTCATATACAGCGTTCGGATCAATGTGCGGCGGAACCCGCAAGCATGCTACTTCGAGCTTCTCAAGAAGAAAGTCGAAATATCGCTCTGACTTCTCGTAACTCATGGAAGAGAAGAAACTCTCGATCTCTGCCCATGCGGCCGTAAGGGGACCATTGGTACCAATCGTGTGTCCTCGGATCATAAGACGATATTGCGTCCAGTCATTCTTTGGAGGAGAAATTCGAGGAGTGTAACGCTCAGCGTCGTCCATCGTCCATGCGCTGTTGGCATCGAGATCGAAAAGCATCCGTAGTGCGAGCCCTTCCCGTTGAGAACCCTTTGCTTCGCGTACAAATCGGCGACAGAGTGCGGCGCACATTAATGATACCGTTACCATCCTTTGTTGACCGTCGTTGATTTCCCACCGTTGGTGTCCGACATCTACCAGCATGATTGCACCAAGAAAGTAACAATCGCGTTCCTCTTTTATCGCGTCTTCAATATCGTAGAGCAGTGCTTGAACATCGCTTGGCTTCCAATCGTAATAGCGCTGATGCCATGGAACGGCAAAGCGACCTTGGTGGAACAGATCCGAAAATAACATCGCTTCTGCGCCGATAACGGTCCGTTGCTGCGTCAAACCGAGAATCCCTCAGGGGTTAAATTGTAATCGCATCGTGCAAGGCCGCACGAGAGTCTTGGCGAACTTGATCTCGACGCCAAATGTCTTCTATGACGTCGAGTTCTGATTCGGTAATTAGCTGTTGTTCTGTTTCTTGTTCTAAAGTCTGCAATTCGCTCAGGATACGCTTGCGGACATCAAGTTTGAAAGGTCCCATGACAGGAGTTCCGTCGGCACGGGATTTCAAGTTTCCATCTCGCCGCACGCGCTGGCGATTTGCATCGTCTTCTCGGAGCTGGACCAGCCACTCACGGAAGTCGAAGAGGCGTGCGAAAACCTCTGCGTCTTCGTGACCGGAGTCGATCAAGCCACGCAAGCTCCGATCTTTGCTTACGACGGTACATGTCCAGCAACCGAATCTAGGTGAGGTTGTTCCACATGAGGGCGCATCGTCCTTGGTCAGTACCAACGGGCATTCCCCTCCACCGGCGTTCCGATACAGAGTGATTAGATCGTGGTGCGAGCCGCCCCATGGTGGCCTTCGCTGTATTAGGATCAGCCACACGTCCTCATCTTCGAATTCGGCGAGCGGTGCGAAAATACGACACCCCTCGACAGAACTGTGAGGATTCATCTTGGTTGCCGAAACGCCGTGCTTTTCCATGTTGCGGCGACGACTCTCGGACTCACTTTTGCGCGTTCCTACTAATAGCACAGCACGCTTGTGCGTACGAACAAGACTTTCGATTAGTTGGCTAGTTGGGATGATTTTCATTCGGTCGGTACACCACCGGAAGTTACGTGTTGGGGGAATGTAGCCACGTCCAATCACGTTGACCCAGAAAGTTTGATCTATGTGCGGCTTCGTGATCTGCGTCTCGATCGGCAGTCCGTCCGCGGCGGCAGCGGTGCTGATCGTCTCTATGGTAGTTTTGAGATGTTGTATGACCAACGGCGATTCGACTAGCGTGTCATTGCCTATGACATAGACCTTGCGCCGCCGATCCCGGACAGGAAGCGACGCCAGCATCTCCCATACAAGTTGGAGCAGCAAGGTCGAATCTTTTCCACCGGAATAGGCTACTATCCACGGATCGAGATGCTTACGCAAATATTCCCTTCGAATGATGGCCATGGTAGCGTTGAGCCGCTCGACAACACGGACGATTTTACTATGGCTATCGCTTGCGATGGAATTCGATTGGGTGCGCTCGTTCATCTTACCACTGCCCGTCGTACCCGAGGATACGGTTTGGTGTAACGGCTACTTTGGCGCAGTGCTTGCCATTGAGGGGACAATTGGCGCAAAGCGTCAACGGAGTTCCGTACGCATGCCACGGCAAAGTCGATTTCCTCTTGGGTTGTGAATCGTCCGAGGCTGAAGCGGACTGAGCAGCTTGCAAGATCCTCGGACAAGCCCAGCGATCTCAATACGTGGGAGGGCTCGACACGAGATGACGTACAGGCCGAACCGGATGCTATAGCAACTTCCTTCATCGACATCATCAGGGACTCACTTTCGACGCAAGCGAAGCCAACGTTCACAATTCCTGAAACGCGATTCGCTTTATTGCCGTTTATGGAGGTATGCTCAATATCTGCAAGACGATCAAGCAAGCGGCGATCGAGCGCGGCGATAGTTTCGACATCGCGGCTTCGACGTTCGCATGTCAATTGTGCGGCCTCGCCCATGCCGACTAGTTGATGTGTTGCCAGCGTCCCCGAGCGGATGCCCTGTTCTTGGCCACCGCCATGTATTTGAGGTTCGATCCGGATGCGGGGCCAGCGGCGTACGTATAGCACTCCGACTCCCTTCGGCCCGTACATCTTGTGTCCGCTAAGTGAAATAAGATCCGCTTGCATAGTGAGCGTATCAAGCGATAAACGAGCGGCGCTTTGAGCGGCGTCCACATGAAATGGAATCCCGCGAGCGCGAGTTATTTCGCTGATCGCATTGACGTCAGTGATAGTGCCGATTTCGTTGTTCACGTGCATAAGGGAGACGAGGATAGTGTCTTCTCTCAGTGCTTCCTTCACGAGTTCTGGGGAGATTAGACCGTCCTGCTTGGGACTGATATAGGTAATCTCGAATCCTTCACGGGATAGTTTATCGCATGAATCCAGAACCGCTTTGTGCTCCAGACTTGAAGTTACAATATGTCTGCCTCGATGGGCGTATCCATGTGCTACGCCCTTGATCGCCAGATTGACGGACTCAGTGGCCCCCGATGTCCAGACGATCTCGGACGGGTCAGCATTGATAAGCTGGGCCACCTGCTCCCGTGCCTTCTCCACCGCCTCCTCGGCTTCTTGGCCAAAGCGGTGCGAACGCGACGCGGCGTTGCCGAACGTCCCATCCAGCCCTAGGCACTGAGTCATCGCTGCGATAACCTGCGGGTCGACAGGCGTCGTTGCGGCATAATCCAAATAGACAGGGTGCATGAGTTGGTGATCGTTTTTCCGTGAAGCGGCTGAATAAAGACAGGACCTTAGTAAAGGGGGCATGGTTTCCAACCAAGAAAACCGATGCCGTCTCATCCAAGGAATCTGTTAAATCCAATGTGTCGCATCCCCCGCGCTGGGTCAAGTCCCGTCGCCATCGTTGCCGCCGCTCGCCCATCGTGCCTAGGTAGAAAATGGCCAGACTTACCACTTGATGCTTTTGGGATCAGTCGAGATTGGCCTCGACGATTTCGGCGTGAACTTGGAAGATATGGCTGTCGGCTGGATCGACGATTACCCGCAACCAGTGGATGTCGGGCGTGCCAAAGGGCTCGATGCGCGTGAAGCGCGTCAAGCGCTGGCCTGTGGCCGCTTGGCGCAGCGGCTTGTCCACGCGAAAATAGTGGGAGTCGCCGTGGGCTAGGGCCACTGGCCGGCCAAAGCGGATGACTTCTTGCTCTAGGGCCTGCAGAAAAGCCGCATACGGCCCGTCTGGCTCGTCTTCCCTCTTCTCAAAGCGCGGATTGGCGTGGATGATGAGGAAGACGGCGCGATGATCCTGTTGCGCAGCTTGGGCGAATGTTTCGCGCATCCAGGCAATGGCGGCGGCGGTGCGGCTTTTGACCTCGTCGTCGTTGGCCCGAGTGCGGCCTTCAAACTTGGCGGTGGCGTTGTGACTGCCGACGATGTGCAGCACGGCAAAGCTCGTCCGCCCGTGGGTCCAGCGCACGTGCTCGGGGAAGGTGCCTCCTTGGGTGCCGACGCGCATGGGATTCTGGCCTATAGTCCAACCGGGACGCGGAAAAAAAAGTGCCCGCACGCGCGCCAGCCGGTCCAACGGCTGGTACCCGCTCCGGTGGCAGTCGGTCCAATCGTTGTCGCCCGGGGCCAGAATGAAAGGGCGTTCAAATTGCTGGAACCACTCAAAACGGCCTTGTAGTATGCCATCGCTGCAGGGACTGCTGCCGCCTTTGATATCGCCCACGTGGATGACCCATTCCAAGCCCTCGGCCCGATTGATTTCCTCGACGAGCCGCCCAAAGCGGACGCTGTCGGTCGGAGAATATGGCATATCCGCGATCAGGGCGAAGGCGAAGGGGCCATCGGCGGGTGGATTTTGGGCGCTGGCGACTTCTAGCAGCGCGACGATTAGGGATAGACTCAGAAGATACCGGGCCATACATTTCCTCCAGATAGTTGTCAGTGCGCTGCTTGGTGTAAGCGAACTAAAAAATAAAGGTAGTTCTGATAACAATGGTAAGGGGCGGCTGTTACACTTGATTAGCAAAATCGACCACTTTCAAGGAAAGACCGCAACGCCATGAATGCACTCGTAGATCCCTCCCTAGCCCGAGAATTGGCCGAGGGCACGCCGACCCAGAAAGTCGATGCTTTATTCGCGTACATGGAACGGCGGGGCCAGTCCTTTTACGACGAGGTCGTGACTCAGCTCGAACACGCCCTGCAATGCGCCCACCAAGCCCAGCAGACTGGGGCTGATTCGGAGCAAGTAGCAGCGGCCCTGCTGCACGATCTGGGTCATTTCCTCGTCGATGAGCACAGCGAAGAGGCCGATTTCCTTACCGAGGATTTACTGCACGAAGAAGTGGGAGCCGAGTATCTGGAACCCTTTTTCATCGACGCCGTGACCGAGCCGGTCGGGCTGCACGTGCCGGCCAAGCGCTATATCTGCACAGTGGATAGATCTTATTACCAGACCTTGTCGCGGGCGTCCAAGCGGAGTTTTGAGTTGCAGGGCGGCTTCATGTCGGAGGCAGAAAAGGCGGCCTTTGAACAGAATCCCCATTGGGAAAGTGCCGTGCAATTGCGCAAGTGGGACGACTTGGCCAAGGTGAAGGACCTAAAGACGCCGGGCTTGGAGAGCTATCGGACGGCCGTGCAGGGCTGTTTGAAGTAATCGCGGACGAATTTTGGCGCTTCTTCGCGCTCTGGTTCGCTTGACTAACGCCTGCACCCATCCTACCAGCATCGTCAGCAGTAAATTTTTGGTCATCTCGCAGCTTTGATCCCGAGGAGCACCAGTAGCCACGTCTTGTGCCAGTAGGCGCTGTTGATATAAGGGTTTTCTTCCGAGGGCCAGTGGGTCCAATAGGTCTGATTGTGGGGAATTCGATGGTACCACTGGACCAGAGGGATAGCGGGCAACTCGCGCAACCAGATGTCCATGGCCGCGTGAAACAGTTCCACTAGTTTTGGATCATCCGGCGGTGTGCGTCCCATGCGGTCAACCAGTTGATCGAACTCGGCATTGCGCCAGCGCCAATAGCGCTCGGAGTGGGTCCCGGTGGGTTGGACGTAGCGGCTGTGGAAGAAGTTGAGCGTGAAGTAGGGATCGCGGATTGAACCGACGCTTCCCATCATAAAGGCCTTTGCGGTTCCCTGCGCCATGCGCGTTATGCCATCGGCTGTCATGCGATGACTCGCATTGAACCCGGCGCGCCTAAGTTGTGCCACTAGTACCGGTGCCAAATCTTGGTGCACGGTGCCAATGTCAATGGGGATCTTGAAGCGAGCGCCGTCTTGCACCCAGAACCCTTGCTCATCTCGCCTCCAGCCCTTGGCCCTCATTATGGCGGCCGTCCGAGCCGTGTCGTACGTCGCCACGCGGTACTTTTCTACCAGTGGCGCGACTTCGTCGAGGTACTGTTGCAGTGCTGGGAAGTTGGGGAAGGGAAGAAAATTCGCTTTTCCAGCTCCCTGCCAGCCAACTGCGACCAGTTCATCGCGGTTGATGGCGTGATTGATGGCGTGGCGGATCTGCGCATCGCGGAAAGGCTCCTCTAGGTTGTTGAACCCTAGGTTGACCGGCCACCAGTCAACGTATCCGTAGGGCGGCGCCTCACCCGTCCAGGAAACGATATTGGCATTCTCATCGAGGGCCGTCTTGATATTCGGGGGGCGCAGATCCAGAGAAATGTCGATGTCATTGCTGATTAGAGCCTGAACGCGCTTGGCCTCGTCCATGTAGGGGAGAAAGATGAGTTGCTCGACTTCGGGCAAGGCGTGGAAGCCGATTGCGGCCGCCCACCAGTCATCTCTCCTAGTGAGAATGCGCTGCTGCGGGACCGATAGGCTGAGGCGATAGGGGCCGCTGACGACCGGCTGGCCCTCGCCACAGCAATTCTCAAAGGTCTTGGGGTCTTCGCCTTCCCAGATGTGCTTGGGAACAACTACGATCCCGTTAAAGAAGCAGTTGGTCAGATAGTTGAACACAAAGCGCGGGTTGGGCTGCTTGAGCACGAACCGCGCGGTCAGCTCGTCTTCTACTTCCACGCGTTCGACCCAGGTCTCCATGTCGGTGGAGAGGAATAGTTCGGGAGCGTTCTCCTTGAGGGCTGCGACCGTATAGGCCAAATCCGCGGCGGTCCACGGAGTGCCGTCGCTCCACGTTACGCCCGGTCGGATGTGAACCGTGACCTGCGTGAAATCGTGGTTGTACTCGTGTCCGGTGGCGATCCACGGGATGAGCTGGTCGTCCTCGTCGTAGGCGCTGTAGAAATACAGCGGCTCGTACAGGAAGTGCGCACCGGTGCGGGAGGACGAACCGAGGAGAAAAGGATTGAAGGTATTGTAATCGACGATCTGTCCGCCGCAGGTATTTATGTCCGAGCAGTGGGTGACGAGCGTGCGTTCTCGCGGAATGGATCGGGTCCCCTCTTGTCCCGTCTTGCCCGGTCTCTCTTCTGCACAGGCCAACAAGCCCATGCTGCAAGTGAGAAACAGTCGGATCGCCGATTTCGAGGCGATGAAAAGGAAGTTTGGTCTGATCGCCATAATTTGCTACAGGCCTCCAACCTCAAGCGAGAGGCGTCGCGTTCCCTCCCACTCCTTTAGCTCCACTTGCGCACCGTCGTAATCAATCCGCTCAACGCCGGCAAAGTCGTTCGGCACTTCGACGAGAAAGGCGACATACGACCGACTAATCGTCTCGCCGGCGTCGATGTAGTCGAAGAGGGTGCGGCCGAAGATGCGTCCCTTTTCCACGAGGAAGCCGAAGGGGGTGCCCGGCCCCGTAGTCCCAAACTCGATGCCCCGGGCGAAAGGACGGCCGTCGCGGATGTGCCGCCAAGCTCTGAACCAAGGATACTCAGCAGCCTTCCAGAGGTAGCCTAGGAGCAGGCCGTGACCCGGCGCAGTGGCCGTGGTCCAGCCGTATTCATCGTCGATCACATAGACGACCACAGCCGGTTCTTGGTCGTCCACGAGCCGGCGCATATCGACGGGCGTCCCCGCGTCGAGGGCTTGAGGCCAGTACACGGCTGGTTCCTCCGGGTTCGGCATGGGACTGCTGAGCATGAACCCCTTGCGCGCATTGGCGTCCACCAGTGTGCTCTCGTCGAGGAATGGCGGCCCGATTGTGGGATGCTGCACTATGTTGTATATGCGCCCTAGCGCATTGGTATTAGTAACCTCTTCGCGAACGCTGAAGTGGGTCCCTGCTAGCCTCACGGTGCGCCGCACGTGCATCCCCGCCAATGGCAGGTGCGTGCTCATTTCCGCCACGACGGCATCGCCTTGTTGTTCCGGCTCGCCGAGGAGTTCCCACATCCGGCTCGCCGCCTCGCCGTGGAAGGGCATGCCATTGGCCTGCTCTGCGGCCGACGGACGGCCCACGCGGTCCAGACACAGAAAGTGCCCGCGATTGCGCGGCTCCAACTCGCCTCCTTCGCCCTCCCACTTGAGCGGATTGATGCCGTTGGACAGCAGGTGAAAATCGACGATACCACCACCTGCTAGATCGATGGACAAATGCGCCTGCTCGCCGCGAAGAGTAATCACAGGCCGATCAGCGCCTCCTGCTTCCCGCATCCAGAGGCCAAGGACTATCAGCGCTACGGCTATCCATACTTTCATATATCCTCCTTTGACGACTGTGTCGCCATTTGTTGCGACAAAAGACTCTCATATCCTCACAGTTTCCTTGGTCGCCGCTTGCCAGCGGCAAAGATCAGGGTACTCCCACGCTCACCCAATTGCCCACCATGCCCGTCAAGTAGTCTATAGCCATCCAGCTCGCGCCGCAGCTAATCTGTCCCGCGATCAGGCCGATGAAGAAGGGCCGTATGGTGCGATATAGACGCACTCCCCCATAGCGCACGATAAACAGCTTGAACAGCCAGCCGAGCATAATACTGAACCAACCTAGGCTGATCGGCAACGACGTGGCAATGGGAAAACCTAGGTAGTGAAGTGGCCAGTTGATAAAACGATGCCGGGCGTACATCAGCCCAGCCATGACGGTGCCGCCCAACCCTGCAAAGGCGATCCGCGGCACGGTGATGTCGCTGCCGAGGGGGTTTTGCAGCTTGTCTCCCACGAACCCGAAAATTGTCTGGGGCAATCCTAAGAAAGCCCAGCGCTGCAAATTGATTCCCCCGTATGTATAGGCGAGCCACACGGTCATCAGGCCCGAACAGACCGTGCCGATCAGCGCCGCCAGCACAATGGCAGCTAGGAGGGGCCGCGGTCGGCGAACGCCAATGCTGTCCATCATTTTCAGCGCGTGCATTACCGACGCCATCAGCGGGGAGCGGATCTCGGAACTCCAGGTGTAAGTGAAGCCCAAGCTAGATAGTCCCGTAGGCCCCACGAGTCCAGTCCCAAAGGTATAGACCGTGAACACGGCCGGGACGAGTTGCGTCCGGGAAAAGCCGACTCCTCCTTCGGCGATGATCCGGGTCAGGGCGAAGAACGCGGCAAAGGCCGTGCCCACGAAGAAGGGCGTAAGCCACAGCGGCATCCCGCTAGCGTTGAGCCACAGACCCATGCCGATCAGCCCAACCAATAGCGTAATCACCGCTGCCCGGTAGGACATGATCTCGTCCCTGTCGTCCACGTGTGGGGCGGTGCCGAAGGCTTTGCCGAAGACCGAAGCTAGATGCCGGCGACTGGTCCACAGGACGAACAAAACCAGCGCGATAGTAGCCCCCATTGCCTCGTGGCCGACCGCGACCGTTCCCCCTCCGCCGACAAAGACCTCTTCGCGCCCTGGGATGTCGTAGCCGATAATGTTCAGCAGGCCCGACTGTAGCTTCATCAGCACGTGGAAGAACCAGAGGCTAAATCCGATTTCTAGGTTCACTAGATAGGTAAACCCGATGACGGAAAAGCTCAGGAGAATGCGGAACGGTGTGGTATCCCTGAATAGTTCAAAGTAGGTGTTCGTCTCGATCCTAGGGATGTAGTTGAAATAGGCGTGCAGTCCGTGCGTGCTCAGTACGATCCAAGGCAGCGCGATCCCCACCCACAGCAGCGGTTGCCGGAAAAGGGATCCTAGGATGCGCCCTGTCTGGGGCGGCTGGAGCATTTCCAGCGGCACTTGGGTCAAGGGGAATACGAGTCGCTCGTGCTCCACCCACTGACGCCGGACGATCACCATGCTGCTGATCATCACGGCAAAGAAGGAGGCGATAAAAATCCCCCACGTCGCGAAGGGCACTAGCCATGCCCCCCACGGGACCGAGACGTGAGAGGGGGCTCCTTCGTAGAAATACTTTATTGCGAGCGGGTCGTGGGGTCCTATCCAATCCGGGATCAAGGGCAAGATCAGTTCGGCCCATTCGTTCTCCGGCGTGGCGTAATAAGAAGCTCCTGGTAGAACGGGGATCATATTCGCCATCAGCGTCTTGGTCGGGATCGTGGAAGCCACGATCATCATCGTGTAGATGACGACGAGTTCGCCCGTTGTAAACACCGAGGGGGGATGGATTTTTCGCAGTGCGGTATTGACTACAAAGGTGAGCAGGAAAAACAGGAACACGGCGCCGGCCGTGATGGAGTCGGCATTGAGCGGTGCCGTGTGGTGGACGAACTGGACATAGAGCGGGCCAGTTCCAAGGAACGCCGTCAGCAGGCAACCGAGGAGAAAGGCGCGCACTGTAAACACGCGCCCTCCACCAGCCGACAAATCCGGCTGCCCCTGCGTAGTCATAGCATCAGCGCGCGTCGGGGTAGTGGTCGGGGGGATGCTTGGCAAGTTCGGATTCGATCAAGTCCGACCCTAGACCGGGTCGTTCCGGTAGAATCAGGTGTCCGTCCTGCACTTCAAAGGGATGACTCATTAAGTCATCTCGCCACGGCGCGTCGTCCACATCGAATTCCAAGATGTAGAAATTGGGCACGGTGGCACAGACATTGGCCGACACCAACGTCGTCAGCGGGCTGTGGCAGTTGTGGGGAGCAAATAGCACGTCATAAGCGTGAGCTAAGTCGGCGAGCCGCCGGCCCATTGCGATCCCGTTCCAGGCTAGGTCGGGCATGATGATGTCTTGGGCGTGGAGTTCGAGGAAAGGTCGAAAGTCAGCGGTGCCAAAGAGGCTCTCGCCGGTGCAGATCGTCGTGGTCGTGGAATCGCGGATGGTCCGCAGTGCAGTCGCGTCTAGGGTCTCCGTCTCAAGCCACATCAGGTCGTACGGCTCCAAGGCCCTAGCAAGCCGCGCTGCGCCGCCCAACTTGAAGTGGAATCCCACATCCAGCGCGATGCCCACATCCGGTCCGAGGGTCTCCCGGAAGGTGCCGATTATTCGCTCCGCGTGGCGCAGGACAGAGGAGGGTGCATCGCCGACGCCGCTCGGCACACCGGTGCCCTCGGGATCGTCCTCCAAGGGCATCAGGTTTGTTTTGATCGCCGTGAAGCCGCGTTCCTGCACCTCTCTAGCCAATTCCTCCAAGTCGGCGATCGTCCGCACTGGCTGCAACCCCAACTTCTGCGTCCACGGTCCAGTCCGGGTCGTACCGCAGTGAGACCAGTAAAGCCGGAGCCGGTCCCTCATGCGGCCGCCGAGCAGTTGCCACACGGGTGCGTTTAGAACCTTGCCGCGGATGTCCCACAGGGCTGAGTCAATGCCGGACATCGCCTTGTAGGCAATGCCTCCGGTGTGGCGAACCGAGAAGGCGGATAGTTCCCACCAGATCGCCTCGCTCGCCATGGGATCCTTGCCGATAATCCGCTCGGCGTACCGTTCTACGGTCGCCGCCACAGGTCCGGGAGAGCCCCAGTCGGTGCAGTCCCCCCACCCCACGAGGCCCGGGTCGCTGGTTTCGATCTTCACGAAGGTCCAAGGACGAAAACCGCCATCTACGATGTACGTCTTGACTCTGGTGATCCGCATCGCCTGCACTCCCCAAAAATAAAGGGTGCCGACCGCCTCGGACGCTATCGCGTCCAAGACCTGTCGGCACCCTAGCTTTAGAACGACCGCTGCTGCGATCCTTCAGATCTATCGGTACTGCGCCTTGACCCGCGCCCAGCTCGTGGCTTCGACGGCCGTCTGTTGCTCGACGAACTCGATGCCTGGATCAACTGGCGACAGCAACACGTCGGTCGTCCCGTTGGCCGCAGCGCCGGAAGGAGATGTGGACCACTGCGTCTCCCGGTGCTGGTCCTCTGTGCCTCCTTCGTCGGTGTCGCTGATCATATTGCCCCAATGGACGATCATGCCTTCCTGCAGGATGCCCTCGACCGCTTGGTCTTCGGTGGCGCTCTCGCTGTTGGGCATTTCGGCGATTGGCCGGATCCTGAGTTCGTAGAAATAGGTGCTCTCGCCGAACTCCTCGCCTTCAAAAGTGATCCCAATGTCGAACCACCTCGTCCCACTGGTCAGCCAGGGCAAGTTCCCTTGCGGCTCGTAGAACTGCCACTCTCCCTCCAGAGGAGGGTAGGCGAACTTGTACTTCTGCAGGGTCACGATGTCCCCATCGTTGAAGGTCTGATCCTCCGACGATTGGTGCTTGAAATTCAATCCGTACTCGACGCTGTCGTCGAGCCAGAAGCGAGCGGGGTCGGGACGCCCGATGAAGTGCAGGTCGTCAAACACCTCGGTCAGGATGTAAAAGCCGTTCGTAGTTGGGCTCCACCCTAATTTGTGTTTAATCTGGAAGTCCGCGGGGTTGATGTCCCCTTGAGAGGCGTTCTCCAGCGCTCGTCCTTCCCTCGTCGCCGCACCAACCGGATACATCAATTCGCCTACGGAACCGTAGGTTTCCACCGGAATGGGTGCCCATTCGACGGGATTGCCATCGATGACGGGTTCTGCCCCCGGTGGGAACTGCGCCGCCGGGATGAGCAGATCCGGTGGATCGTGGGCCCACGTTTGGGCCGACAGACCAACGCTTAGGATTGCTGCACCTAAAATGATCCGCTTGCCTAGCATCATTCAAACCTCCTTTTGGGAGTGAGATAGTTGCGATAGACTGCTACGCGACAATATGCCTCTTTCAATGCCTACCATAAGGAAATCCCTCCTCGCTATCAAGCCTTTTTTAGACGAAGTTTTCTACCCTTACCGCAGATTCTCCAGACCAGCAAAGACGGAAATGAACGCACGCGTATTGGTGAAGCTCTCCTCGCCCTCTGGATTTCTGCGCTCCAACAAAATTCCCGACTGCATCGTGATCACATAGCCGAGGTACGAAGACCAGTTCGTCGCCTGGAAGGCGATCGATTGAGAATGGAAGTCCCCTTGTTCGTCACCGAAGTCTTTCTCGAACAAAAACTCGCTGCCCACCTGTAGCTGCGTGGAGTGCAGAACATCCAGCACGGCGAATGCGCCAAACAGCTCAGTGAGCGTCTCCTTGTCCTCCGCGTCGAACAGGCCACGGGACTGCTTCCTGTATTCGCTCTTCCAGAAGGGCTGCAATCCCACTCGTCCCAATTCTCGCTGGTACATCGCCTTGTTTATGAGTCCAAAGAAAAATTCGTTTTCGTCCAATCCCAGCCGGCGACGCTCCTCGCGGGCCAAGCGCTGATGGAAGAGCACGTGCTTCAGTTTTGATTCGATCAGTACTTTTTCTGTCTTGAGCTGATGGCCGATAAAGAATTGATTGACGAAGCTGTCGCGCCCCAAGAGGGGATCTTCCATCTCGCGCTTGCTCTCTTGGGGTTCGGCTAGGTCAATCAGCGTATCGGGCGAATACTGGAGTAGCGGATCTTCAATGTCGTCCTGCACGGATTTGACCATCTCGTACATTCTCACGCGGCCATAGCGTGGCCAAGTCTCGTCGTAATCTAACATGCCATAGACCATGTGATTTTTCTGATCTGAAGAGATTAGCTGCTCCCGCAGGATTCCGCCCAGAATTCTCAGCCCCGATCGCAGGCGGAATCCCGTATAGACGTTCCACCCGTCGTGATCTCTGTCGTAGGGATAGTCGGGGTCCTTGTCGTTTTCGTAGAGATCGGGCCAGAAGTTGTTGTTCATGTCCCGCCCCCACAGCATTTCCGGGCGGTCCACCCACAACCGAATAAATGGTTCCCTCCAGTCGGGAATTGCATTGCGCCGAACTTCGTTGTCGTTTTGGTTGAAGTCCGGTTGGAAGTCCCCATTCTGGTCCCACCCCGGAAAGATCAGCAGATCCGGGAATAGCCAGTCCCCGCGAAAGGCGTCGGGGACGCGGTCTTGGTCGTCGTTGTCCTCGACGAGATCGACCTTGTTCTGCGGTGCCTCGTAATCGATGAATCCGTTTTCGTTTGAGATAAATGTCGTCGTGTTGTACTGGGGATCAATTCTATAGGCTTCGGCAAAACCAAACCAGCGTCCGCGATGGTTGGACGCGTTGATCAGCCAAGCATCGTTGTGCGGCTCGTGCGTCAGGCCGGAGCTGGTCCTGTGAATCTCTTGGGAGACATTTGGATACTGGCGGATATTCCAGTTCCGGTCGAACTCGCCGTATAGCCGAAAGCCCAGCACATCGGAGACGCTGAGGCTGCCGCCGAGAATCTGGGTGGCCGTTGGCAAGCCGTACTCAAACCGCAGGGTCCGCAGATTGCTCAAATCTTGGATGTTCCCCTCGGCTTGGGTGACCGGAAGCAGCACTCTCGCTCCCGCGGAATTCAACTGGCGGTCGGAACTCATTGAGATGTCGTAATCGTTGGCCACCGTGAGTTCGAATTCGACCTTTGTGATCTCGTCCTTGGCACCGCTTGCGCGGTTGACAAAAATCTGGTCGTCAAAGGAGTAGAGAAGCCGGATCTCTTCACTGCCGTTGGCCTCCAGCCGTCCCCCCGCTGGGATGCCGCCCTCCAGTACGGGTTCGAAGCCTATCTCCTTGCCCCGGTTGACGAGGCCGCTTTCATAGGTGATGATGATGTCCGAGGAGCCGGGGAAGAATGCGGCTCCGCCGGTGCCGTCCGCGGGTGATTCGTCGCGGAGGACGATCTCAATCGCGGAAATGGGCACGGCATTCTGATCTTCCGTCAGCCTTCCTTTGAACAAGCTCGCCACCGGAGCCTCGTCGATCTTCGAGTTCGACTGATGGGAGTTAACCCCGTGTACGCCCAACGTCACGAAATCGCCAACCGCTGCCGTAAACCGTCCGCCGAAAAAGGTCGTGGTATTGGTGCGCCGGTCATCCCGATTAAAGGTCAGCCGAGGGCCGCTAATTCTAGAAAAAATCAGCGTCTGCTGGTACTTATCCGTCGCCATGTCGAACTGGATTCCGTCCATTTGGACTTTGCTCAAAACCAGCGGCGTAAGGGTCGTCCGCAGCGCGTTGGACGTCGTCAGCGCGTAGTACGTACCCCCTTTTGCATCGGCGGCGACCACGACTTGGCTGAACCACCGTTCGAATCGATTCCCCTTGAAGAGCCGGTTGCCGAACTCTTCGGGCGTGTTCTGCTCCGTGTTGTAGATGAGCCATCCCTTGGATACGGCATTGCCGAACATGTCGTAGAGGTAGTCGCCCTCAATGTCGGGGGCGACGTAGCGGTCAAAATCAGTGCGGGCGTGGTTGGTCGTCTGCCACTGCCGCCACCGGTATTCGGCGAACAACTCCTGGGGCACGTACCACTTCCGCACTGCGGGATCAATCGAGTTGAGCGCTATTTGCACTCCTTGGGGCAGAAAGCTCGTCTCGTGCCCCCATTGCGTTCCCAGTCGGCTCCCATAGTCGGGCCGACTGCCCGACTGGGCACTCGTCTCCCCGGCCATGCCCAGCACCGCGGCCACGACGACGAGCTTCAGACTACGTCTCATTGTGTTTGTGCAACTCGACACGGTATCCTCAACAGTCATTTGCGAACCGCTGAACTTAATACACCACGGATACGGTACCCGCGCTCAATTGCTTCCCTAGGTCCGCTTCCACCTTTACCGTATAGACATACGTTCCCGGCGGCACGCGCTTTCCCGCTTCGTTTCGCCCGTTCCACTCGCGCTCGTACACCCCCGCTGCTCCGGGCGCTGTCTCCAGCCGGCGAACCACCCTGCCCGCCAGATCGTACAGGGTCAGCACATGGGGCACGCTGTTGCCCAGAACGCGAACTTGGTATTGGATTAGGACTTGGTCGTTCACGCCGTCGCCGTTGGGACTAAAAGCCGCTGGAACGGCCTTCAGCTCGCCGATGAGTTCGCCTCCCCTAGGGGTTTTCACGGACAGGGAATTGGTACTGAAGCGCAAGGTGGCATTTCCCTCTTCCACCTGTTGGCGGATGTCGGGATCGTCGCTGGAGAAAGCGAAGCCAGTGAATTTTTGTCCGAAGCGCAAAACCGGCACCTCAAAGACCACCTCAATGCGCTTTTCAGTATCCTCGCTGCCCACGAGCTTGTCGAATCCAACGACGATGCGGTCATCTTGGATGTCCCGGAGGAACTCCTCTCCTACCTCCGCATCATCCACCTTTACCGAAAGCAGTCGCTCCACGCGAGTGGCGGTGGCGATTTCCAAGCGGTCGAAACCGCTGTTGCCCTCGCGCAGGATGGGCCGGACAACATACGTGAAGGTGTGGGGTTGGAAGTCCGCGGTCTCCGTCGGTGAGATCTCCCCGATCACTGCGTCGGCCACGGAATCGCCAAAGAGCAGTTCGATTCGCTCAAGGCGCGGAGCCGTTTCACCAGTCGGAAAAAACAGCACTTCGAACTGGAGGTAGCGGGCTGGGCTCTTCGATAAGAAGGTTGCGCCGTCCGTCCACGCTGAGGGCGGCGCGGTCGCATCCCGCAAGCCAGCGGCAAAATCGTAGGCCGGAGACCAAAAGCTCCAGTTGTCGGTATCTATTTCCTTCTTGACCAGTTCAAATCCCCGCGTGCTGCCGCTAGAAAAGGGATCGGCCACAGTCACCGCGTTGAAGACGTCGTTGTATTCCCGCCGATCCACCACGGCGAACTGTCCCGTGCGCTGCTTCCTGCTGTAGCGGAACGGCTGCTCGGTGTTGCCCGTGCGGGTCCGCACCTCCACCCTCGTTCCCTCCGGCTCTACGCCCTCCCAACGAATTTTGCTCCAAGCGACGGGCCGCTCAAAGTCCAAGATGTCCGTGCGATAAACAGTCTGCCGCACGTAGCCCTCGCCAAATACTTGGAGTTCGGCGACCTCCCACGTGCGCTCGGGATTGATGGGCCGAAGGGTGACCCACTTCACTGGCCGAATGGGAAACCGTCGATCCACTACGACATCGAGGTTTTCCGTAGTGCTTTCGATGATGTCGATGATCGGGTCGTTCTTGGCCGTCAAACCCCGACTGATTTCGTAGAACCACCGCTGGCCGCGCCGGGCGATGGAAGGTCGGTCGATGATCGGCGCGCTGCCCGAGGCCACGCCCAACTCGAACCAGGGGAGGAAGTTGTCCTCAAAGGAGGGGCGGGGAAAAAACCGAATCCGGTTTATGGGCAACTCCCACCCGAGGTTGACGATGGCGTTCTTGATCCAGCCGTGGTTGACGCCTGTTTCCGTCGGCGATAGCTCTACTGCTCTGACCATCGCCGTGGTGGCATCCCCGTCGCCGATATTCTGCAGGACGCCCTGTTCGATTCTTCCCCCGACGCCGCCTCCAGAGCTAGCCACGAAGCCACCCCGTTCCTCGACCGTCTCCACTAGGTTCTCGCTCGGGTCGATCCACACAGGACGAAGCGAGAGGTCCCTCAGATCCATCATCCCATTCGCTCGCGCCCCTGCACCAATGGTGCCCCAGTCCCTGATTTCCTCGTCCGCGACTCGATCGTAGGATACCGGCACAACGCTCCCTTGGTCGATGAGCTGCCCATCTTGGTCGAACACCAAGTATGCACCCCCTCCTTCGCTGGCCACGTCGATGAAGGAATTGTCCGCACCGACGCCCACTTGGAATTCAGACCGCGCCCATCCTCCATCGCTACTCGCCAGCAACAGCGCGCAACTCAACAGACAGCTAGGTCTCCAAAGAAACATGCCCAACTCCTTGCGCCAGATGGTCAATATACGACTCCGATCACTCGCGCCGCGCCGGTGCGGCGCGCATCGGCCTGAACTTCGACTCGGACCACGTACACGCCGGGTGCTACTAGCTGCCCCAATTCGTCTCGGCCATCCCAGGCCAAGTCGCCGAAACGCTGCGGATCGTACAGGCCATTCGTTCCTAAGCGAGTTAGGAGTTGTCTCACGCGCCGACCCGACAGGTCGAATACGGCGGCATTGATCCCGGCTTGGCCCACGATAGTCACTACTTCAAAACTGATTGACGCCCGATCCCCAATCCCATCCCCGTTGGGGGTCACCACGGGATTGACCTCGAGATTGCGCACTAGCCGCCCTGTGGTGAGTTGTGGACTCAGCACAGTGACACTAGAACGTCCTGGCGCGTCGTCAGGGCCGAGATAGGCCGCGTTGCCCGAAAGCACGTCCTGAAACGCTTCCTCTTCAACTAACAGCACTCGTCCCTTGAAAGTATTGCTGAAAGAGAGCATCCTGCCCACGAATCGCACCATGACGACGGTGCCGCTTTCGCGCACCTGGGGAAAGCGCACCACGAAGCGCCTCTCATCCAACTCTTGGATGGCTGCATCCTCTTCCGCTGTCGGCGCATCTTGGACGGCAAAGCTCCGCTCGAGAATGCGGTTCTGGTCGCCGTCAAAGATCTCGATTCCCTGCACGCTCCTGATCGGCTGGTCCGAACGCACCTCAATGGCGTCGAATCCCTGTAGCCCGGCCTCCATTTCCGTGCGCACCGCAAAGACAAAAGGCACGTCCGTTGCTCCCGCCACCTCGCGGGGGAATACCTCGCCCACCACTTCCCTAGCCAGTGGAGGTGAGGTGAAGGTGAAGGATAGGTTCTCCAGCGCGACGGCGGAGTTCAGGTCCTCGCTGATGAAATCCGCGCGGATTTGGACGTACTGTCGCGGGCCTGGCGAGGTGATGTCCGTACCTTCCTCGCCGGTGCCCGCCACCGGATCGTACGGTGCCGACCACGGGCTCCAGTTTTCTACGTCGTCGCGCACAGACCCGCGCTCAAACTCGTCCTTTCCCACAACGCCCCGCACCGGCAAGGCCATGTATTCCTTCCGCGTCAGCGGTTCGAGGGAATTCGCAAGGGAGGTCGCGATCTCCTCGGCGTCCCTTCTGCCCACCTGTTTGCGGGTATATACAAAGGGTGTGATATCGCCGCCGGTCCGGGTGCGGATTTCCACTCTCGCAGCTTCCTCGTTGCCGATTGCGACCTGATCCCAGCGGAGTTGTCCCCAATTGGTGCCGGCCTGCATGTCGATGATGGGCGAGATATATCTGGCGGTGGGAAGGAATCCCTCCCCGAAGATCTGTATCTTCTCCAACTCGAAGGAGATACCCGAAATCGCTTCTAGCCGCACGAACCTCAGCAGGCGGGGTGGCTCCAGTGGAATTGTGGTCACTGGATCAATGTTATCGTTCTCGACCAGAAATTCCTCCCAGATTGGATTGCCGGCGTCGGTTAGATTGAGACCATCGTTTACCCGGATCCTGAACTTCCGTAGAAAATCGGACTGGAACGGCGCTGTGGGGTTGGGAAACACCGTGTTGCGGGGGAAGAAGCGGATGCTGCGGACGCCTATGCGGGTTCCGAGGTCGATGTTGACGATGGTTCCGAGGGCGTTGTTGTCCTTGCGCGCCAAAGCCAACCCGGTCGGGTCCTCAGTGATGAGGCTCTCGAGAACCTTCCTCTTTTCCTCGCCCTCGATGTCCGCTATCGATGGCGCGGTAATCGACCCCCCGAAATCGAAGACTTGGCTGGCGACGTTGGTTCCCTCTCTGACCTGCCGGGGCAGAATGGCTTCGGGGTGATCCCCGCTCTCAAACTCGATCAGGTTCGACGGCGCGATCCCTATCTCGGTGACGTTGGGGTCGAGAAACGTGCGGTGCTCGGGGGTGATCGTCTCCACGTCTGCTCCGCTCGACGCGCCCTCCAGCCAGTCGATTTCTCCGTCTTTGCCGAGCGTCAGCCTCTCGACCGCATAGAGCGCCTGCGGTCCGCTCAGCACTAGGCCCAGCACCACAAGCGCCAAATAGACCCACGGTGCCGGCGCTCGCATTCTAGTGCCTTGCGTCGCCAATGAACTCCCCAATTTGGCGCTTGGGGAAATTAGCTCAGCATAGTCGAACAGGGCCATATTCTCTCTCCCCCGGCTACGGGGTGCCCCTTTGGAGCAGTGCTTCCAGATTTCCCAAGACCCGGCGGTCGGCTCGCTGGCGCAACCGCTTCTCCCGGAATAGCTCGGCGGCTTGGGCCGCCTCCTCGGGTCGCCCCATAGCCCGGTAAACGCTTTCCTTCAATCCATAGGCGCGGTACTCGTCTGGATGCATTGCCGCTATCCTCTGCAAGTGCATTAGGGCTTCTTCGTTGCGGCCGGTTCTGTGCAGTAGGCCTGCCATACACAATAGAGCCGGGGCCGAATCGGGGTGATCTGCCAGTACGTCGCGCAACAGCTTTTCGATTCGCCCCAAGTTATCTTTTTCCATGCGGCCCAATACTTGTGCTAGCCGCCACCCCACGAGGCCCTCCCACTCCGCTAGCCCGACTATAATCCCATAGTGGACTGCTGCGGAGTCTAGTGCGGACTGCTGCTCCCAAGTGCGGGCTAACTGGAAGCGCACGCGATGGCTATCGGGCCAGACTGCCACAACCGTTTGGTAGGCTGCAATGGCGTCCTCAAGCGCCCCTTGGGCCGCACGGGCGTCGCCCAATCTCCCCGCGAGAGCGGGCGCGTTTTCTTGCGCCATAAGATCGGCGTAGATCGCCGCTGCTTCCTCCGCTCGACCTGCCCTTAAATACGACTCCGCCAGCGCAACCCAGATGTCCCTGTCGGCTGCATGCCGCTGCACCAGCGAGTGGTAGATTTCCGCGGCGTGTTCGTACGCGCCGGTGTCGAAGTAGATTTCCGCCAGTTCCGCGTACGGTCGGATTCCAGCGTCTTCGGCCTCGATGGCCCGCTCATAAGCAGCAATGGAATTGGCTTTCATGTCCAACTCTCGGTAGGCATAACCCGCCCAGGTGTCGTGCGAACTCTGCGCCCCGGCTGCGGCTGCAATAGGAAAATTTGCCGCCAATAGAACCAGAGCTGAGGCGATGCCCCAAACGCGCTGTCTTTTTTCCAGCAACAGAGGAATCGCCGCCAGCGCCCCCGGAAGCAAGAACAAGGCCGCACTCAGTCGCGAGCGACCGGACGCCTCCTCCAAGAGCGATCCCAGCATCCAAGCGCCGGCAAACAACAGGGGCAGCGCGCGATACCGATCCATCCCCTCCCCGCGGACTGCGACGAGAAATCCCACTAGCGCCAGAGGCCCCACCAGCCCAAAGGGAAATCCCAACAAGGCTCGCCACATGAGGGGAGCCAACATCCACGAAGGCGCAGCGGCGCGATAGGGGTCTATATCGCCCAAGACCTCGGCACCATGCCAAAATAAATACGCCCGCGTTGCCATTTCCCTCAGTCCTAAACCACTGATCGAGGGTACTAGCCCCTCCCAGCTCCATACCGCCCCTCCCAGAACCAGTACCAGAGCTGCTCCCGCAAAAAACCAACACCCCGCCCTCCGGCCCCCGCTTCCCTGCATCACCCATACAAACGCTGCGCCGATGGCGAATAGCGCCCGGAAATCGACTAGTGCAGTCACGCCGCCCACTACCCCGATAACTCCGGCCCTCAATGGCCCCATACCAGCCGACCCCACTAACCCCCACAGGAGTAACAGGCCCAAAAAAGCGGCCAACACCGCCGGCGTTACCTCGCCCCCGTAGTAAATCGCCGGACCGTACAGCACGGCCGCAATACCCGCCCCTCGGCCCACCGCTGGCGAGAATAGCTGTCTGCCGATCGACCACACCAGCACGCAGGCGAGTCCTCCCATGCCGACCTGAATCACGCGCAGTACCCACAGTCCAGTCTCCTCCTGCAGCGCGACCGCGGCCAGCGCCGCGTATAATCGCGAATACCATCCTCCATCTCCCAACCCTCCCGCGTAATGTGCCGCATCTCCTACTGCCACTTCCCCCAAAGCGCTCTGCTCCCACTGCCATAGGTGCGCGAGCCGCACGGCAATACCGGCCGCCAACAGCCCTCCCCACTCCCAAGCATTCGCTCCCTTCATCCTTACACGACCCAAACGCATTTCTTTGCTTCCCAATGCCCATCTAGTTCAGACCTGCGAACACGCTTACGAAAGTCGTGTTGGTCGTGACGGCGTCTGACAATTCGAAGTCCCTAGTCCGCAACCGCATCCCGGCCAAGGCCACGATCTTATACCCCAAGTACGTAGATCGATTGGTCAACTGTAGCCCCAGCGACACAGACCTGAAGTCGTTGGCATCATCCGCGAAATCCTCGTTCCAGAGGTACTCTAAGCCCCCCTGCAGCGTACTGCCGGTCAGGAAGTCCATTTCCACAATGACGCTTAACAACTCTCTTAGCTGTTCGCGCTTCTCTTCACCAAACAAGCCGCGCGTCTGTTTGAGAAACTCGCTCTTCCAGCGTGGCTCGATAGTCAAAACGCCTATTTGACGGCGGTGCTTGACTTTGTTGATCGCCCCAAAGAAGAAGTCGCTCTTGCGCAGGTCGAGTTCTGTGCGCGTGCGTTCGTCCATGAGCTGGTGAAACAGCGTGTAATTCATCCGCGTCTCGACTTTCGTCCGGCCGATATTTACCTTGTGCCCGACGAAGAGGTGATTCACCCAAGTGTCGCGCGCAAGCATGGGATCTTCCACCTGCGTCAAGGTACCCCCGTCGATGGACTGGCTGGGCAGCCATTGCAGCAGGCGATCGGGGATGTCGTCCTCGACTCGCTTCGACATCTCGAACAGTTTAAAATCACCCCAGCGCGCCGAGCTGCCGTCCATTTTCACGAGCGCGTAGTATTGCTCATTCTTCTGGTCCGACGATATCTGATGCTCGCGCATCGCGCCCCCTGCCACCTGCACTTCGGGCGTCAAATCATACGCGGCATACACGTTGAATCCTCTGTGGTCCTTGCGGTACGGATAGTCCGGCTGATCGTCGTTTTCGAATTGGTCCACCCAGAAATTGTTGTTCATGTCAACACCGAACAGGAATTCCGGCCTATCGACGTCAAAGCGCAGGAACGGTTCGTCGTAATCGGGTCGGCGATTGGCGCGGACCGCGTTGTCATTCTGGTTGAAATCGGGGATGAAGTCGTTGTTCTGGTCCCAACCGGGAAAAACGCGGTCGTCGCCGGGCAGGAAGTCGAAGCGGACGTTGTCGGGGTAGCGGTCGTGATCGTCGTTGTCATCGACGAATTCCACTAGACCGCGGCGCGGGCTCTCGTAGTCGATCTGGCCATTGCCGGCGGTCACAAATGTCGTGGTGTTGTAATGCGGGTCCATCCCGAAGGCCTCCGCGAACAAGGAGACCGGCCCGGCCCGCTTCCAAGCGTTGATGAACCAAGCGGGCCGGTACGGCTCTCCAGCAGTCCCCGAACTCGTGCTGTGCCTCGCTAGGTTCTGATTGGGGAATTTCCGGTAGTTCCAGTTGAGGTCGGCCTCGCCGTAGAAGTTGAAGCCGTGTACATCGAGCAACTCGAAGGTTGCTCCCATGATATGGGTGGCCGTAGGCAGGCCGTATTCAAAGCCCACAGTGCGGATATTTGACACGTCCTGTACGTTCCCGGCGGCTCGTTCTATCAGCAGCAGCACGGTCTGGCCTTGCCGATTGATCTGTCTGTTTGAAGTAGCCCAAATCTGGTAGTCATTGCCCACCACCAACTCGAATTCCACCTGCATGATCGAGTCCTTTGGGGCGCTCGCGTTCGCCGTAAAACGGGGATTGTCGAAATCGTATTTCAGTCTGATCTCCTCCGTCCCATCCGCGGCTAGGAAGCCAGCGCGCTGAAATCCTCCAGAGATCGCCGGGCCAAAGCCAATATCCGTCCCCCGATCTACGGTTCCGTTCGTATAGGTGATGACCACGTCAGAGCCAGATTCAAAGAACGCGGCTCCGCCTATCCCATCCCCTGGGGAATCGTCGCGCAGCACCACCTCGACAAAGTCGATCGTCTGATTCTGATCAATCGTCAGCCCGCCCTTGAATGGATTGCCCGCCAACTCGTCGCTCAGGGTGTTCGACTGGTGGGCGTTGATCATGGTCAGCCCCAATATGGCGAAGTCCGTCAGTTGGCCCTGTAGGCGTCCGCCGACCAAGATGGTGTTGTTGGTGCGTTGCAGCTCTAGGTCGGCGGTAGATTCGCCACCGGGGTTGCTGATGCGCGAGTACAATACCGTGCCCTCGACTTGATCCGTGGCAATGTCGAACTGCACCCCGTCGAAGGTCGGCTTGCGGAAAGTCAGCGGTGTGAGGGTCGTGTTCAGCTCGCTGCTCACTGTCAGCGCATAACCGTACTGCCCCTTCTTGTCTTGGGCGATGACGACATTTGAGAACCAGTTATCAAAGCGATTCGATTTGAACAGCGTATTCCCGAACTGGGCCGGGCGGTCTTGGGCATTGTTGTATATGAGAAAGCCACGAGTCACGAAGTTCCCGTAGATGTCGTAAAAGGAGTCTCCTTCGAGGCGGATATCTACGTAGCGCTGGTACGCGGATCTGGCGTAGTTGGTATATTCCCACTGCTGCCATTGATACTCGTGGAACAATTCTTGGTTGACATACCAACGCCGGAGGGCGGGATCTACGGCGTTGACTAAGACGATCGGCCCCTGGGTCCGCCCCGGTAAGGGCGCTCCGAGCGACTCCCCGATGCGCGCACCGTAGTCGTCCCGGGCGGCGCTGCTGCCAATCTGAAAAACAAGTGCGCTCAATACGGCCCAAGCGGCTAGATATCCGCTTCTCACGAGTACCCTCCCTTGAGTTGCCTGCTAGCGTCAAGTGCCATTGAAGCTCGAGCTCAGTAGGCGACGCCGACGACGCGGCTGCGCCGGGTGCTGGCAAGCCCTTGCTGATCGGCTCGTCCATGCACCTGGACAATGTATAGACCCGGAGGCACGAGAGTCCCTCCGGCATCTCTCCCATCCCATTGCACCCATCGGCGTCCACCGAGCAAATTCTGCTCGAAGCGCTTCACTTCCCGGCCGGCCAGCGTCGCTATGCGGACGGTCACCGGGCGGGGTTCGAACACGCGGAACAGCGAAAAGCCGATGGTCACCATATCGTTAATTCCGTCGCCATTCGGGGTAAATAGGTTGGGCTGGATTTCCATATCCCGTACCAAATCGTCCGCTCCGAGTGCGCTCACTACCAGCCCGCTGCCCGGCGTCAGGGACGTCACCTCTCCTCCCCCGCCCAACTGGAACGGCAGCCCGACAGTGGCGTTCCGGCCCGCCAGCTTCAAGCGGGTGCCATGGAGGAAGACCTCGGCGGCGAACCGCAGGCGCACTAGGCGCGTCTGGCCAACCACCTTGCCCTGCCGACTCCTAGGCAGACTGTCGTACGCCTCGGCCGTGAGTGGGTCGCCGCGCTCGTCGAAAGCGGTCTCCCCTGTCAACGACGTCGCCTTGCGGAAAAATCGCACCGGCCCTTTCGCCTCCGGCGCGAGATTGGCGAAGGTTTGTTCATCTACTTCCTCCAGACTCTCTCCGTCGTCTCCCGCGAGCTTCTGGAAGTAGCGGATCGCCCCCTGTTGCTGTTCGGGAAGCCTGCTGTATGCTACTTGGTCCAGCAGAGTCCCTCCTTCGCTCGTCGGCACCTCTTCGCCTTCCTCGACGCGGCGGTAGAAGATGTTGCTTCCGTCGCCCATTGCCTGATACAAGACCTCGGGGAACCGAATTCGCAGGGAATCTCCTCGACCGCTCAGAACGCGCAGTAGGTCCCCTGCGGCCGCAGCCAATCCCTCCTCGACGCGGTTGGCGTACAACCGATAGGGCGCTCCTGCGGCAAATTCTTCTTCCGTGCCGAGGGCTGCGTCGATTAACTCCATGTCTAAGGCTGGCTCCGAGCGCAGTCGCAGTTCGTCGAACCCGGGACTCGGATTGGGGCGCTCCACGACCGCGGCGCTGACGAACACCGCAAAGGTGTCGCGCCTTCCCGGGACGACCTCCTGAGGCCAGATTTCTCCGGCCAGTCCAACGACCGATGGATCGGTGTACTCCACGCGCACCGACTTGATGGATGGCGGATCGGCCCCTGCCTCGGCCTTTAGACGCGCCTCAATCTGAAGGAAGCGGCGCAGGCTCGGGGAAGTGATTTCGGAGCCCGGCCGGATATAGGCTTCGCTCCACTCGCTCCAGTCAGCCGTGGGAACGAAGACGGTGTCGATCGGTCCTCGGAGAAAGAAGGCGAGCGTTTTGTGTTTTTTCGCCGTGACTTCGCCGCCGCCCGAGTTGTAGTACTTGATCTGGCGCTCGACTTCGCTGCCCGTCCGAGTCCTCAACTCGACACTGGTCCCCGGAGGCGTCTGTGCCTCCCAATTTATCGACACGAGATTGGACTGCCCGGGCACTGTTAGCGGGCCGGAGGTGAGGACCACTTCGGCGGGAGGGCCTGCTGAAAAGACCATGAACTCGCCAATCCCTGGAGTCCGGCTGATCGTGACCGTGCCGCCGGGATCGTTCTCGAGGGCGCGAAACTCGAAGAACCGCACCTGCCGGGCCGGTTCCAGTACGTCGGCCATTTCGAGGAAAAATCCCACGCTGGAATTGATCTCCCGCTCTTGGGAGCTGATTCGCGTGAATTTCAGTTGTCCTTCCGAATCGCGTTCACCCGCGCTGCCCCGGAGCAGGTAGCCCCGGATCGAAGGCGACTGGAAGTAGCCTTGGGATAGCACCCGGAACTCCTTGGCCCACACGGTCCCGCCGAGGTCGGCGATCATCATGTTTTCAGTCGGGGTTTCTTCCAGCCAGTAGTTGTTCTGGTAGAAGCTGGCCAATACTCCGTCGAAGGCTTGCTCTCCTCCCCCGCTGGGAAGCTGTTGGATGATCCTGCCGCCGCTCTCGATCATGTTAAAGGCCACGTTGTCGCCCCAACCCCACACATCTACTTCTGCTAGGCGAGGCAGTTCGCGCCGGAAGAACCGCTTCTCGCCGCGGCGGTCCGCCGGTAGCTCGAAATAGGTCGTCGAATCCACCGGCTCTCCCCTCCCCGTCTCGCTCTTCGAGAGGTATTCGATGTCGCCACGCGCCTCGACGGGCAGCGCTAGGTACTCGCTCTCCGCGATCTCTTCGGCCCTGCCTCCTTTGGTGTCGGTCACCTGAAAGCGAATCGTCTCGACGAGCTTCCCGTTCCAACTCAAACTCGCCCTAGGTTGCTCCAGTCGTTTCTCTACCAAGCTGCTCCCAGCCGGAGGCAATAGGCCGCTGGTCTGCGCGGCGTCGATGACGATCTCCCGTTGCTCCTCGTTGATGCCCGGAAGCGGTTCTAGTACCTCGAACTGAAAATTTGCATCTTCCTCCACCAGTGGAAACTGGGCGTCCTCAAAGAACACGAGCAAGCGCCGGAAAGGGTCGCCCAATTCCGCATCGACGTACTGCAAACGAAGCCGCTCCACCGGAACCGTCCGGCCCAGCGAAACTTCCACCCACCAGTCTTCCATGGGACGGTTGCGATCTGGCTCCCAGAACGTCGTTGGATCTCCATCCAAGAGATTGGGCGCTAGGTCTAGGTTTGAGCCGGCCCTGCTAGGGCCGGGACGGAGAAAGTGATCGAAAACAGGATTGCCCGCGGTGTCCTCCTTGAAGTTGCCCTTCACATCGACGGATCGAGTGCTGTCCAGATTCATCACCCGAGGTTTGTCTGAGCTAATATCCACTTGTCGCCCGAAAGACCGATCATCTAAGAGATTATAGACGGAGCGAAAATCCCGGACCTGTACCGTCCCGCTGTCGTCCAATCGCACCAAGTGGTTAGGCATTTTCCACGTCTGCCAGTGCTCCAAGCGGTCCACGATGAGTTCGTTGCCCCGCAGATCGAACCCCTCTGCCGTTTGGGCTTGCCCCGGTTTTAGAGTCAGAAGCCACAAGATCGCCCCTGCCGCGACGGACCAGATCAAAACTTTACGGGAAGTCCTCATCCGCTACAATTCCTCCGCCTCCGTCTCACCAACGGGAAGGTCGTAGAGCGTTATTTGGTTGCGGTGTTGCTCCCTGAGCTTGCGAATAAGGCTCGCCATAGCTTCGTCCGTTCTCGCTTTGAGTAGCAATCGGCGCGCTTCCGAGCGGGCCTCGTCATACGGCTGCACTTCCGGCTCTATGTGCCCTAGCACCTCAAAGACCGCAAAGCCGTCTCCAACCGGCACCGGGCCTACGACATCGCCCGTCTCGGCACCGAACGCCCCGGCGACCAACTCCGGAAAGTGCGCCTCGTGAATGCGGAAAAATCGCCGCACCCCCTGCAACTGGGGGTGGACGTGGCGGGCGACTAATGGGCGTTCGAGAAGTTGGACGAGTTCTTCTCCCGCATCGATCTCCTCGCGCAAATCCCGCGCCTGTTCATAGGTATCCACATAGAGCCGCCGGATGACGACGGACTCCGGCACCCGGAACTGCCCCTTATTGCGGTCGTAATACGCGCGGATGTCTTTTTCCTCAATAGGTCCACTCTCTGCCGCGGCCTGCTCCTCAAGGGCTTTTAGCATCAACTGTTGCTTCTTCTGCTCGGCGAATTTTTGGAACTCGGGCTCTTTGTCCCACGCTTGGCTGCGGGCCGCCGCGGCGAACAGATAGATTGGCAGCACCTCGGAGCTTGCCAACTGCATCACGTGGCCGCTGTCCCTCAAGGCACTGCGGAAGCCAATGCGCAGCAATGCGGTCAAAAAGTCGCGCACGGTCAGCGAGTCTCCGTCGAAGTCGCACAGCACCCGGGCACCCAATGGCTCCGCGAGGCGCTGGGGAGCGACGCCAGTGCCGCCGAGTGCGAGGGCGGCTTCCATTCCTTCCGGCCTCACGCGAAGCGCTAGCTGGTGGGCTAGTTGCTCGTACTCTTGGTGGCTTTGCCGGCTCCGGCGCTCCCGAAGCGTCCGTTCGTGCATCAGCTCCCACACATCCGCCAAAGGCCGCGAGCGCGTATTCTCGAACTGGTAGATTTGCCACGCCCCACCCAAGTCGGCGACAGGAGCAAGGCGCCCATCTTGGATGGAGAAGAACACTTCCTCTGGTATGCGGTAGCGAGCTAGGGCCTCGCGGCCGATCCAGCCGACGGTCCCATCCCCTAGCGCGAGCGAATCCGTCGCTCCGTACGAATGCGCCACCTCAGCTAATTCCGCTCCAGAATGAACGCGCTCGAGGGCTTCCGCTAGCAGGTTTTCATCGGCGACAATGAGCCGGGTGAGGAGGCGTTCCCTATCGAACCCCAAGCGGAGGAAGGTCCGCTCTACATCATCTACGGAAACGGCGACTTCCGCGATCCCGCTTCGCTCTCTGTATAGCCGCGCCAGCCAACCGCGTTCTTGGTGGGCCAGCTCGCGCTGAATCTCGGCGTCCCCAGCTAGCCCTCGTCGGCGGGCTTCCTCAAGGGTGAGGTGATGGTCGATGAGCGACCAGACATGATCCGCGGTCGCGACGCGGCCACTGTCCTGGCTGCGTAGCCCTTGGGGCAGCCGTTCTACAAACTGCTCTACCTGCGACAGCGAGATTTCGGCGTCGCCGATTCGGGCAACGACCGGATCCCCTTGCCCGCAGGCGACCACTGAGACGGCTATTAGGACGAGGACGATTCTTGGCTCCATATAGTTCGTAAGTATTTATTTTTTAGCAGTTTGTGAATATAAAAACCCTATCACCATAAATCTTTATTTATCAACAACTTATAAAAATTATCTAAAGTGTTGGTCAAGATAGTGTTTACAACCTAACTCCGTCAAGTAATTTAAGCTCTCCGAGGCTCTATTGTGCGGCAAGCAAATCTATCGCGGTCCATGACCTTAGCGTTGCCCGCCGGTAGTAGGCTCTAGCACAAACAGCGTTTGGTCCGCCTCGACGTTCACCAGATGCTGCACGCCCCCGGCGGGCCAACGCACCGCGACAGAATCCACTGCGGCGTGCGACCCTAGGCCGAAATGGAGCCGCAGCTCGCTGTGACTTAGGTAGCTCTCGGCTCCCCGTACTTCCCGGCACTGTCTCAGCTCTCCAGCCCGAACGCAGACCTGTGCGCCAATTCCGTCCCGGTTGCTAGATTGCCCCTGCAGCTTCACTCCGAGCCAGTGATGCCCATTTCCCCCTTCGTTGCGCAACAGGGAAAGCCGTTCGCCGATATTGGCTACTAGCAGATCGACAGCGCCGTCTGCATTCCAGTCTGCGACTGCACTCCCCCGGCTCACTCGAACTTGGGCCATCCCCGGCCCGGATTCAGCGCCCACTTCGACGAATCGATTTTCCCCACCCTTGGCTGCGCCGTTGTTGTGGAACAGCAGATTGCGCTGCGGGTAGGAAGTGGAGGGGTCGAAACGCTCGACGTTATCCAAGACGTGCCCATTGGCGACGAACAAATCGAGCCATCCATCGCTATCGAAATCCAAAAACGCAATCCCAAACCCGAGGAAGGGGAGCGTCACCCACCCGGTCCCCGAGCTGTACGTGGCGTTGGCAAAGAAACCCATCCCTGTGTTTTGATAGAGATCATTTGGCTCTCCTTGGAAATTGGTGACTGCGAGGTCTGGAAAGCCGTTGTTGTCGTAGTCGCCGAAATCAACTCCCATGCCGGCCTCGGCCTGCCCCGATAGTCCGTAAGCCGTCCCCGAGGCCGCTCCCACTTCCTCGAAGCTCCCATCGCCTCGGTTGTGGTAGAGGAAGTTGGGGTTTCCGTCGTTGGCGACGTAGAGGTCGGGCCAACCGTCGAGGTTGTAGTCGCCGAAGACAACCCCCAATCCCCTGCCGGCCATAGCGTCTGTGTCCGCCAGATCGCTGATGTCGGCAAACCGCCCATTTTCGTTGCGCAGCAGGCGATCTGGGCTTGCGGGAAAGCTGGAAGGTCGCGGATAGGCTGCGGGCAATTCTTCGCCCGCTACCCGCGCCAGTGACAGATCGGCGAGGTAGGGAGCCATCTCCCCGGTCTGACGCTCGGGATCAAATTCGACGTAGTGGACCACATACAGGTCTAGGTCGCCGTCCAGATCGACGTCTGCGAAAGCTGCGCCCGTGCTCCACAGGCTGTCGTTGAGCCCGGTAGAGATAGAGACCTCGTCGAATAGGCCGTTTCCGTTGTTGCGGTAGAATGCATCGAATCCGTAGTTGGTGACGAGGAGATCCGGGTCGCCGTCGTTGTCGCAATCGCCGACCGCACAGCCCATGCCAATCCCGCCGTGGTCAACTCCCGCAGCGGCACCCACTTCGGTAAAACGCCCTGCGGCAGTCTGGCGGAAGAGGGCGTTGACGGGGGCCTTGCCGGAGGTTTCGGGCGGCGGGACTACGGGAGCACCGTTGACAGCATAGACATCGAGCCGACCGTCCCCGTCGAAGTCGAGAACGCAGACTCCCCCTCCCATTGTTTCGGGCAGGTAGTGGCCTCCCCAAGCTCCGGTCTCATGGTGGAATACCAAGCCCGTCTCCTCGGCCACATCCACGAAGCGAACAGGTGTCGGCTCCGTTGCGCCGAGCGGACTGGCAATGATGTAGAGCGCGATGATCGGCCCGATCCTTTCCCACACTCGGGTCATCGCGGTCTGCTCTCTAGCGCTCGCTCGGCTCGCTCAATTTTGGCGGCCAGCGCTGTATCGCTAGGCGTTGTCTCTGCGACGCGACGCCAGTTCTCCAGCGCTTGCTCCAGCGCCCCGTCCAGGAAGTACGCGTCTCCGAGTATCTCCCTTGCACCGTGAAATGTAGAATCGATCGCCAGAGCCTTTGCTGCCGCTTGGCACGCTTGCTCGGCCTGTCCCAGATCGCGGTAGGCCCGTGCTACATTGGCCCAGAGAGGGGCCTGTGTAGGAGCGTCGCGAGCAGCGGCCTCAAATTGCGCGACGGCCTTTGCATGGCGGCCTCTGGCGTGGTAGATCAGCCCTAGATTGTTGTGCGCTGTGGCTAGGGTTGAGTCGCGTGCGAGGGCTTCCGCAAAGAGAATCTCGGCTTGCTCCAACTCTCCTGAGGACATCGCAAGAGTTCCGAGACCTTTGTAGGCGCGCGCATACGAAGAATCTGTTTCCAAGGCTCGCCGGTACGCCTGCTGCGCCAACTTCAATCGTCCCATGCGGGCGTACGCCACCCCCAAGTTGAAGTGCGATTGGGGACGATTCGGATAGCGCGTGGCGGCGGCGCGCAGGGGGCGGAGTTCCTCTTCTTCTTGGCGTATTTTCTCCGCCCCTTTGAGGATCAGCCGGGCGCTGTCGGCCTTGCCCTGACGGGCCATTGCCTGGCCTAACCCCACTAGGGTCTGGGGGTCGTACGGGGACCAGCGCGCTGCTTCTTGGAGGGATCGTTGGGCGCGTTCCAGTTCGCCTTGCTGCAGATAGGTCAGGCCCAGTTGGCGGTGGGCTTCGGCCGATGGTATTCGCTCCAGCAGGCTGGCGTACACTGTGACGGCGCTGTCCAGTTCGCCTTCGCGCTGGTGGACGAGTCCGAGGGTATAGCGACCCCGCTCGTGGTCGGGGTCGAGTTGTAGGCTCTGCCGCAACAGTGCCTTGGCCTCAGTCGCCTTGCCCTGCTTTTCGTAGAGAAGCCAGCCGAGCCGAGCTAAGGGATCCGCTAGGGTTGGATCTAGCTCGGCTGCTCTGCGGAAGCGGGCTTCGGCCTCTGCAAAGCGGCTGAGTTCCACTAGGGCTGCGCCGAGCAAATTGTTGAGTTGGGCGTGATCTGGGGCGACCTCCAAGGCTTCTCTGAGGATTCGTTCGGCTTCTTTGGGCTGACGGACATTGAGCAGATTGTGCGCCTTGTCGATGGCGGCAGCCGCAGCAGGGGGGGGCGTTTCAACCTCCGCAGTCTGAGGGGCGGCTCGTTCTTCTTGGCAGCCGCAGCCCGCGACGAGAATTGCCTTGAGTAACAGCAAGGTGCCTAGCGAGAGCTGTCGCTTCATTCAGAGCCCATCCTCTCCCCCTCTCCTCGGACTGTGAGCCCGTCTTGGTAGTGGATCAGGTAGAGACGATCTGCGGTCAGGTTCTGGTAGTGCTGCACCAGCCCGGAAGGCCAGCGCACCTCCAAGTAGTCCACCAGGCGAGCCGTTCCCAGCCCGATGAAGAGGCGCGGGTCGTTTTGCCCCATAAACCCGTCGCCGCTGAAGACTTGGCGATGCTGCTCGTGGCCCCCCAACCGCACTAGGACATGAGCACCAATCCCGTGGGGATTTCCAGGTGGACCGTGCAGATCCAGTCCCAGCCAGTGATAAATGCGGTCGCCGTCGTTGCGCAGTAAATTTGGCGGCGCGTCGATATTGGCTACTACAATATCGGGGTCGCCGTCGCCGTCCAGATCGCCATGGACGGCGCCGCGACTCACCCTCGCCAAGCCAAACCCAGGTCCAGTGCGCTCACTGACCTCTGTAAATCTGCTGCCCCCGTCATTGCGGTATAGCTGATTTGTCTGAGCGTAGTGTAGTCCACTACCGGCATGGTCAATGGCAGGCATGAGGTGGCCGTTGGCGACGAATAGATCGAGGTCGGTATCGCCGTCGAAGTCAAAAAAGAAGGTGGCCCACCCCATGAAGGGGCGACTACTGCCGGCTAGCCCTGCTTGGCCGCTGATGTCGGTGAAAAATCCAGTGCCTGTATTCTCGTAGTACGTGTTGTGATCCTGGGAGAAATTGGTGACGAAGATGTCGCACAAGCCGTCGCCGTCGCCGTCGCCAAGGGCTACCCCCATCCCAGCTTGAGATCGGCCATCGCCGCTGAAGGCCGCGCCCGACGATATGCCGATTTCAGCGAATTTCTCGCGACCGTCGTTGCGCAAGAGGGAATTGGCATGTCCATCGTTGGCCACGTACGCGTCGAGATCTCCATCCGCGTCGAGGTCGCCCCAGGCGACTTGCATGCCATAACGGGGCGGGTCGTCAATCCCCGCAGCCACGCTTACGTCACTGAAGCTGCCGTTGCCGTCGTTGCGGAACAGGACATCTCTTTCTGCGTTGAAGCCGGCAGGGCCGCAAGCGGCCTTTATTCCCCTGTGATTACACCACTTGTCGTAGAACGGAGGACCGTTGAGCTCGAACTTGATGTAGTTTGCGACGTAGAGATCGAGATCGCCATCGAGGTCGTAGTCGGCGAATGCCGCGCCGATTGCCCAGCGATTGTCATCGACGTTGGCGAGCGCAGCGACCTCGGTGAAGCGCCCCCCGCCCTCGTTGCGGAGCAAGGCGTTGCGACCCCAGCGCGTGACGTAGAGGTCGTCGTCCCCATCGAGGTCGTAGTCGGCCGGTGTGGCTCCCATGCTCCATCCCTGCAAGCCCGCGCCGCTACCTGCTGTTGCGTTGGCGAACTGCCCGCCGTCGTTGCGAAATAGGGCGTTTGTGGGAGCCCCCTCCCCTTTGAGGTGGGAACCAATGGTAAAGTACAAATCGGGATCCCCATCGAGATCGTAGTCCCACGTGGTTACGCCCGCGGCTTGGGTCTCAATTATGTACTTCTTCTCGGGAGTGCCTGAGATATTGTTAAAGTCAATCCCCGACTGACGTGCCACCTCGACGAAGCGAGTCTCGGCTGTCGCTTTGGTGAGGATTGAGGCCAGCAGCAAAACCACCGCCACTGCATTTGCTCTACTGCCTTTGGAAAGCCTATCATTGGGCATCGCTTTTTCCTTGGTATCGCTATAAAACCGACAATTATGAACTGACGTTACGCACGGGTATCGGGTATGGGATGCTGAGCGAAGCGAAGCATCCCAATCGCGAGATGTCCGCCAATTTTGGCGTCGATTAATCTATTGCTAATTAGGGAGCTTAGAAAACCAGATGGATCCGCAACCCCTCAAGGGAAAAAACGCCATTGTCACTGGTGCCGCGCGCGGCATAGGCCGCGCCATTGCTCTGCGCCTCGCCGCCGAGGGTGCCCAAGTGGCTATCTTAGATATCGACGCCGACGGCGCGCAGCGGACGGCTGCTGAAATAGGCGGTTCGACCATCGGCCTTGCTGCTGATGTGGCCCAGGCCGCTTCGGTTGACCGGGCCTTTGCCCAAGTGGCCAACCAGTTGGGTGGCCTCGACATCTTGGTCAACAACGCCGGCATTGTCGGCACAGACACGCCGGTCAAAGATCTGGCCGAAGACGACTGGGACCGCGTCCTCGACATCAATCTCAAGGGAACCTTTCTGTGCTCGCGGGCGGCTTTGCACTACATGCTGCCGCAACAGAGCGGGGTCATTTGTTCGCTGGCCTCTATCTCTGGCAAAGAGGGCAACGCCAATATGGCACCGTACTCCGTGTCCAAGGCGGGCGTCATCTGCTTTACCAAGACGCTAGCCAAAGAGGTTTTGGATTGCGGCATTCGCGTCAATTGCGTGGCTCCGGCCCTGATTGACACGCCGATATTGCAGGGCATGGACCAGGACCGCGTCGATTTTTTGACCGCCAAAATTCCCCTCGGCCGCTTGGGCCGTCCCGAAGAAGTGGCGGCGACCATTTTGTTCTTGGTATCGGACGAATCGACCTTTGCCACGGGCCAGTGCTTTGACGTGAGCGGCGGTCGGGCGACCTATTGAGTGGAGGAAGGATTGCCGACGCTGGTTGAAGTTGCTCAGTTCCAATCGAGTGCTAAACCCGTTGTTAGGCTAAAATCGCTGCCAGCCACTCCCTTGAGCGGATCGCTGTCGCGCTGGAATGCCACGGACGTAGTCGAGGATAGCGCTTCGGTGATCGACACTTTCAAGACCACGTCCCACAAAACGCGATAGTCGTCGAATTGCCGCACTGCGGGCTGCACGTAAGCCGTTCCCGCTAGCTGGGCTGCTTCACCGAGCTCGATATCCGCTGACAAGTAGTTGCTCCAGCGGACAAGAGAAGTTTGAGCCGCATGGCTGTCTGCCGGTATGAGTTCATTTTGCTCGTGCTCGAACATCAACGACGAGCCTAGCCAAAAAGACGACTCGCCCGGAGAGATGAGAGCCAAGCGGATGCCGCCGCCGCCAAGGCCGCGAAAATCCAAGCGCCGAGATCGGTCGTAATTAACTTGTCCGAAGGCCTCTCCGTGCAGCCGCGAGCCCAAGGCGCGGACGTAGCGCAGGTGCGCCAGCGCTTCATTGGAAAAGCGCTCCTTACCCTCCCAGCCGAGGTCGCCTGAGCCGATAAAAATGAACGTGTCCTCGGCGCGGCTGTAACTGAGGGAAAGCTCGGGACCGCATTCGAACAACTCGACATTGCCGGCCCGCAACGTCAGGTCAATCGCCACGGAACCGAAAAAACCCGCTTGATCGTCCCGGCGCAGGCTTTCGATATCGACTTGCGCCCACAGGGGATTTGCCAGCCAGACTAGGGCCGTTAGTAAGAGCCAGTAAAGCTTCATTGCCAACGACGCACCTATTACAGCCCCCGCTCGGGATCGATGTCTGCCGAGTAGTCAACGCCCGGAAGGCCAAAGCCGAAAAGGCCCAGAAACTCGGAGCGATAGCTCTCGATATCCGACAGCGATTCGAGGTTGTCAGTATTGACTTGCTCCCACAGCGCAGCGACTTCCCGCTGCACGTCTTCGCGCATTTCGCGGTCGTCGATGCGGATGCGCCCTTCGGCGTCAGTGGAGGCATCTGCATAGAGGCAGTCGGCGAAGAGCCGGTGCATCTGCTCAATGCAGCTTTCGTGGCAACCTTTTTCCTTCATCACCTTGTACAGCAGCGAGATGTAGAGCGGCACGACGGGGATGGCGGCGCTCGATTGGGTCACCATGGCCTTGTTGACGGAGATGTGGGCACTGCCGCTTCTGGCCTGCAGATATTCGTCGAGGGCCTTGGCCGTGTTTTCCAGATGATTCTTGGCGTGGCCGATAGTCCCGTCGCGATAGACCGGGTGGGTAACTTCAGGGCCGATGTAGGTATAAGCGACCGTGCGAACGCCGTCGGCGAGCACGCCCGCTTCGTCGAGCGCTTCGATCCACATCTGCCAGTCTTCCCCGCCCATGACTGCGATGGTGTGGGCGATCTCTTCTTCGCTCGCCGAGTCGATGGCGATGTCGGAAACTTCGCCGGTCTGGACGTGGACGGTCTTGTTGGTGTAGGTGCCGCCGAGGGGCTTGAGGACGGAGCTGAAATTTTCGCCAGTGCGCGGGTGAATCCGCCGAGGCGAGGCTAGACTGTAAACGACCAAATCGACCTCTTGCAGGTCTTCGCGGATGGCGGCGATGGTCTCGGCCTTGATCTCGTCGGAGAAGGCATCGCCGTTGATGCTGCGGGCGTAATGGCCGTCGTTGCGCGCAGCCTCGTGAAAGGCCGCGCTATTGTACCACCCGGCTGTTGCCGTGCGCTTGCCGGATGCGGGCCGCTCGAAGAAGACTCCGAGCGTGGCTGCCCCCGCGCCAAAGCAGGTGGCGATGCGCGACGCCAGCCCGTAGCCGGTCGAAGCGCCGACGACGAGAACTTTCACGGGGCCGTCGAAGGGAGGTTGGCGTTTGACCCAGTCGATTTGGTCTTGGACGGCGCGAGCGCAGCCGTCGGGATGGGCCGTAGTGCAGATAAAGCCGCGAACTTTAGGTTGGATGATCATGGGATTTCCTTGGGTTGAGATTGAGAAACCGTTGAATAATGGGTTGCGCTGCGGTTAGGCGCAAATGGTCCGTTTGGCTGACCTGTTTCGGCGGAATAATTTAATAAAGGGCAACTACCAGACTCAGCCATTCAAAAGAAGGCGAGCATGAATATAGGTCGGATCGGTCTTTTGCTCGTACAGGTGCTGTGCGCGGCTCCGAGTGCGGCGCAAGACGCCGTGCCTGCGGCGCAGGCCCTATTGGAGCAGTTCGATGAGATGTACCGCTCTACGGGCACGGCGGCGCGGATTGAGATTAAGATCGAGCGCCCGAAAAAGGTGCGGACGATGCAGATGCGCTCTTGGAGCCAAGGCGAGGACAAGGCGCTAGTGGTCATTGACGCGCCCGCCCGCGACGCTGGCACGGCCACGCTGCGGGTCGGCAGCAACCTGTGGAACTACCTGCCCAAAATCTCGCGCACGATCCGCGTACCTCCCGCGCTGATGATGGGCGCGTGGATGGGCAGCGACCTGACCAACGACGACTTGGTGCGCGAGTCATCATACGCTCATGACTATGAGATTGCAGGGATCAACCCCAGCGAGGAGCCGCCCGGCTGGCAGGTGAATCTCGCGGCCAAGCCCGAGGTGCCGGGTTTGTGGGAGCGGATAGAGGTCGTCTTTGGGCGCGCAGAACAGTTGCCCATACTCGCGCACTACTACGACCGCAAGGGACGGCTCTCGCGCACGATGCAGCTCGAAGAGATCAAAAAGATGGGGGGGCGGCGAATCCCCACCCGGATTGTGATTGTGCCCGAGCGCGAGGAGGGTCGGCGCACGGTATTGACCTATTTACACGTGGAATTCGACGTCGAGCTGGACGAAAGCCTCTTTAGCTTGGCGCAGTTGGAGCGCAGGCGCTAGATGGCCGCAAACAGCACGCTCCGCTTAGCTTGGCGCGGCTTGGGCCGCAACCGCAAGCGCGCGGCCTTAGCGATAGCGGCGATTGGACTGGGGCAGTTTGCCTTCTTGGCCACGGCCGGGATCATGCGCGGCTATGCTGACCACTACTTCGATTCGGTGACCGGTCCTTTGGTGGGCCACGTGCAGATCGTGGCACCGGGCTGGCGCGAGGAGCGAGCCGTCGATCAGACGCTGGACGACGTTGAGGCCATGCTAGCGGCGATTCGCGGGCAGTCTCAAGTGGCGCGGGCCGTGCCGAGGATTTACGCGCCGGTGTTGGCCGCGCTGGAAGAGGAAGGTTTTGTGGGGATGGTAGTAGGTGCCGATCCGGCGCTGGAAGGGGTTGCGAACGGCCTGTTGGGCAACGAGGAACTGGCTGGACTCTTGGGAGACGGCCGAGTGTTGGTGGGCAAGGGCTTGGCGGGGCAGCACGGGATTGAGGCTGGGGCCGAACTAGCCGTGGTGGGCCAAGACATTGACGGCTCCATTGCCAGTGCGCTGTACGAGGTGGCAGCGGTTGTCGAATCGCCGGTTGAACTCGTCAACAGCATTGGCATCGTCGCTGGGCTGCAGGACGCGCAGGCACTCCTGAGAATGGATGACGAAGCGCACGAGATTACCGTCCGCTTACACGAGGCCGAGCAGATAGATCAGGCCGCAGACTCGCTCCATGTGCAGCCCGCACTGCAAGGGACGGAAATCAAGCGCTGGCACGAGGTCATACCGCAACTAGCCGGGATGATCAAACTAATGGACGTGTATTCGCTCGTGGTTTTGGGGATCGTCTGCTTGGCGTCCATCGCCGGCATTGCCAATACCATGATGATGTCCACGTTTGAGCGCCGCCGCGAGTTGGGGATGTTGCTGGCATTGGGCGCGAATCCGGGCCGGCTCTTTCGGATGGTGGCGACCGAGGCCGTGCTGTTGGGGGCGTTGGGCGTGTTGCTGGGGACTGTGCTGGGCGCGTGTTTTGCGGCATTGACGGCTGGGTCGGGCTTTGACCTCGCCGAATTGGGCGGCGAAGAGTCCTTTGAAATGGGCTTCCAAGGCGTGCAGATAGCCTCGCGGGTCTATCCCGAGGTGCGCGGATCCGACGTATTGGCGGGCGTGTCGGCCGTGCTGGTGACGGCCCTCTCGGCCTGCGTTTGGCCCCTGCTGCACGTGGCGCGGCTGGAGCCGGTGGAGGCGATGCGGACATGAGCGGCAATCTGTCGATCCGATACGCCTTGCGCTCGCTGGGGCGCAGTCGCCGCCGGACGGGCCTGTCCGTCTTGGGCGTGGGGCTGGGATGCGCCATTGCGCTGTTTGCTACGGCCTTTATGCGCGGCGGCCAAACCATGCGGGTGCAGGCCATTTCCCAGAGCGGGTACGGTCACCTGCGGATCGCGCCCGCAGGCTGGGAGCAGAGCCGGCGCGACGAGTTGCGCTTGCAGGACTCGGCGGCTGCGCTCGAAGCTGTGCGCGGTCTCGAAGGTGTAGCCGTAGTGGCTCCCCACGTGCGAGCGCAGGGCCTGTTGGCATTTGGCACGCGGGTGGCTGGCGTCCAGCTTTTGGGTGTGGATCCAGCCGCCGAGCCGCAGCTCAACAGGCTGGTGCGCACCATTGGCGAGGGGCGTTACTTGCAAGCGGACGACGAGGGCGCAGTGGTAGTAGGCAAGGCCCTTGTCGAGCGCTTGGATGTAGAGTTGGGGGATGATTTGCTGTTGACGCTGACGCGCGCCGACGGGGAGATGGAATACGCGATGTTGCGGATCGTCGGGATCGTATCCACCGGCAGCCGCACGATTGACGAGACCATCTGCCACGCGACGCTCACCGATGTCGAGAAGCTGACGGGCCTGAAAGGCGTGGGCGAGGTGTCGGTGGCCTTTGCGGACCCGCAACAGGTGGTTGCGCTCTCGGCCGAGCTGGCGCAGCGCGTGCAGGGCGACGAAGTGCTCACGTGGCGCGAAGTTCTGCCGGCGATGGGCGGCGACGAGGCGGCTGACCGGGCCTTTTCCAGCTTTTTTATTGTAGTTGTGGCTGCGGTGGTAATTTTGGGCGTGACGAGCGCGCAACTGACGGCCATGCTGGAAAGGAGGCGCGAATTTGCCGTGCTGATGGCGCTGGGATTAGGAGAACGCAAGCTGGTGGGCTTGGTGCTTTTCGAGGCCGTGTTCATGGGTGCGCTCGGGGCGCTCTTGGGCCTGTTGCTCGCGTTGCCGCTCGTTTGGCACACGGCGACTGAGGGGATTGATTTTTCCGCGGCGATGGGCGACGAGATGACGGTCATGGGGGTCTTCTTCGACCCGATAATCTACGCGGACATGGGGCTGTGGATGCTGCCCTATGCCTTCGGCTTGGGGCTTTGTGCGACGCTGTTGGCCGCGCTTTATCCGGCTTGGTCTGCCACGCGCTTGGATCCAGCGGCAGCCCTGAGCCAGCGGGATGCGTGATTATGGACGAGATGATAGTAGCCGCTCAAGATGTGAAGAAGGTATTTCGGACGGGCGATATTGCCGTGGAGGCTCTGCGCGGCATAGACCTCGAAATCGGCAGCGGGGAGTTCATGGCCATTGTCGGGCCGAGCGGCAGCGGCAAGACGACGCTGCTCAATCTAATCGGCGCGCTCGACGTGCCCACTGGCGGGCGCATTGTGCTTTTTGACCGCGACTTGGGGCCGCTGAGCCGCAGCGAGCGGGCCGAGTTGCGGCTCCGATCCTTGGGCTTTGTGTTCCAGGCCTACAACCTAGTGCCGGTGTTGACGGCGTGCGAGAACGTGGAATTCGTGCTAGAGTTGCAGGGCATGGACCCCAAAAAGCGGCGGGCGCGAGCCGAGGAGACGCTGGCTGAACTGGGGCTAGGCGAGCTAGCCGACCGGCGACCTAGCCAGATGTCGGGCGGCCAGCAGCAGCGAGTGGCCGTGGCGCGGGCGGTGGCCTCGCGGCCGGGCTTGGTGCTGGCCGACGAGCCAACGGCCAACCTCGACAGCGACAACGCACAGGCGCTGCTGCAGATGATGCGGCGGCTCCGCGACGAGATGGGCATGACCTTTGTCTTTTCGACACACGACCCCTTGGTGATTTCGTATGCCTCGCGGGTGGTTACGTTGCGCGATGGCGAGGTGCTGAGCGACGAGCGCAAGGATACATGCGGCTGACGCTGGCGGTTCTCTTGGTGGCGCAGCCCGCGTTTGGCATCAACCTGTGGTCGAGTGCTGACGGGAGCCGCTACTGGGCGCTGGATACCGCGCTGAAGTGGAGCGCTCTCTCGTCGCACGCTCCCGACGCGCCGTTGCTGTACCCCAAGCGCTGGAGCGCCGCTGCGCTGGGGAGGGGGCGGCTGGCGCTACGAGGACAAGCTGCGACGGATTTGCATGTGCGCTTGGCCTATGAGCAACGGGTGCGGGCGGTGTCCATGGGTGCTGGTGCTGGTGGTGGGGCTGGTATATTGGTGCCGGAGGTCCGCGCGCCGTATCGGCTCAGACAGCTCGATGATGCGCTGGCTATGGGCGACAACGCGACCTATCGGCACGAGCTAGACCGTGCGTTTGTCGCTTGGCGTCTAGGGCGTAGCGAGTTACAAATTGGCCGCCAAGCTATTGGGTGGGGGCGCGGCGTGCTCTTTGGCGCGGTGGATATTTTCGCGCCGTTTAATCCCTTAGAAAGCGATCGCGAATGGCGGCGCGGCGTGGATGCGCTACGCGTTTCCGTGCCACTTGCGGATCGCTTTTCGCTGGACGCGGTAGCCGCCTGCGGCGAGTCGGTGGACGAATCAGCCTTTGTCGGGCGGTTCTACGGCCACAGTGGTGCGCTCGACGGAGAATTGCTGCTGGGGCGTCGCCGCGGCGACCGCTTTGTCGGCGCAGCCGCATCCATGTGGATCAGGGGCGCTGAGATACACGGCGAACTGGCGTCGTTCAAGACGCCCGCCACAGAAGGGGATGAGGTGGTGCTCAAGGCGCTTTTGGGCGGCTCGTACGCGTGGGACACACAGGGCGGCTTGTTGCTCGTGGGCGAATATCACTTCTCGGGCTTTGGCGTCAGCGATATTGCCGAGCTAGCTGCGGCTCCTTACCTAGCGCGTCTGATCCAAGGAGATGCGCAGATCTTGGGGCGGCACGCCGGTGCCGTGCAGCTATCGCAGGGAATCACCGGTACCGTGCCGAGGACGCTGGGTTGGCTCTTCTCGCCAATAGATGGCTCCGGAGTGCTAACGGGCGTGGTGACGTGGATTTACTCAGACGCGCTGACGCTAGCGGCTAGCGCGTACTGGCCTTATGGGAAGAAGCCGGACGGAGTGGTCTTGCGGAGCGAGTACGGGGGAGCGGCGAAGAGTGGGTTGGTGCAGATTAGTTTTTACTATTGACGAGGCCGTATGTGCGGGAGAATTAGGCGGTTCAATGTATTTTTACAAGGTAGTTTCTCCACTTAAAATGTGATGTTACGCAGCCTTTAGCTGCTGTAATTCGTCAAAGGCGTGTCGAATGGCCTTGAGATAGAGTTTTGATCGGAGGGCAAACGGATTCATCCGTTGCTTGATGCGCAGCCACTCTAAGGAGAACGCCGCATAGAT
>JAJDYK010000021.1 GCA_022825185.1 Candidatus Latescibacterota bacterium
GGACGAGTACGTCTTCGACATTGCACTGCGGGTCTATGTTTTGGCGCGCTTGCACGGGGCCCAAGTCACAATGACCCTACTCAGCCCCAACCACCTAATCCGTCAAAGCGAGCAGCCGACTCAGACCTTTGTCCACGAAAAGAACGAAGTGTACAACTCGGCCGCTTACAACCAGACCAACAAGCTCAGCGCTTGGCCGCGCGGCAGCAATCTTTCGACTCGCGTGCGCATCGCCCGGCAGGCCTTTGCCAAAGCGCCACGGGGCCGGCGTATCTTTCTTTCCTTCCACGCCGATATTGAGCCCAAGGCCCCAGAAGCGCCGCTGGTCCTATACTACAAAAACAGCAAGAGTGGGCGCGTAGATCGCGTCTCGCGCCAGTTCGCCCGCTCTCTGCTCCCGGCATTGGGGGCTGGTGCCCACGTCCGAGGGCAGGGGCTAGGGGTTTTGCGCAACAACCCGGCTGATGTCAAGGTCCTCATCGAAGTGCGCAACATGGCGTACCGGGACCACGTCTGGGCCTTGCGCTTTGAGGATCTGCGCCACCGCGATGCCGAAAAAGTGGTGCGCGGCCTCCTCGACCACGCCGCGAGTTCCACACTCCGCGCTGGCTACTAAAAACAAAAAAGCTCCGGGAGTGTTCGTCCCGGAGCTTTTTTATTGATTTGTGCTGTGCAGTGCTAAAAAGGTCGTTCCTCTATCAGCCGTTTAGCGGCCTTGCGCACGACTTCGGGTTCGAGGCCGGCTAGCTCGCACCAAGGATCGATCCTAGAGCTTTCGACAAAAGCCATCTCCGGGGTGTCATCTGGGGTTGCCACGACCTCATCCATCTTGGATATTTCGCGTAAAGTACTGAGAATCATAGCGTTAGCAAGGCGTCGATAAGCCATCGCAATACGTTCCACTTGGGCGATATCCTGATCTGTTCTCATAGCACTTCCTGCGGGGTTAAGGGTATCTGAGATGCGGTAAAGGTTTAGGGTGCTTCACTTCGTCTAAAGGCGTTCCTTCCTTTCTATAGACAAAAGAGTAGTGTTTACCGTCTAGCTATCTATAATGGTAAGAAATTTTCGCGCAAAATTTTCAAAAAAATAACGCGCGCTACAAAAAAATAACCGCGACACCTAAGGGCGCGGCGGCTATACTATTCGTAACTCTTTTTTTTCTACATGTTTAGAGATTCTTTCCGCCGCACAGAGCGCTTTTCGGCCGCAGCCCGGTAGAGTCGGTAAATCCACTCGATAGTCTCCAAAGCCTCCCGTCCAAGCGAATAAGGGGTGCCCGCGCCGGCTAGGCCGCGCAAAAAATCGGCCCACTCCAGCTCCCACGAGCGATCCTCGTCCGGGTAGTCAAAATACTCGCTGTCCGGTGCGCCGCCTTGGGGATTCCGCCGCCCTACTACGGCGCGTTCCGGCCCATAAGCTCCCCCTAAGCCCTCGGCGCAGACATAACCATCGCGCCCGAAAACCTCAAAACTGAAGAGGTTTTTCCACTGCGTCCAACTCGCGTGCAGCGAGGCGATCTGTCCGGTGGCCGTGCGAAAGAGTCCGTAGGCGTTGTCCTCTACGGGCGAGTTCCAGAAGTGGGTCTCGACACAGCCTGTGACTTCGGCAAAGTCCCCCAAGAGCCATTTGGCCAAGTCGATTAGATGCGCTCCTTGGTCTAAAAGCTCGCCGCCGCCTGCCTGCTCGGGATTGGTGCGCCACTCGCGGTCGTAACCGGGCCGCCCGCCGTGGCCGTAGCGCGCTCGGATGCTCAGCAGCGGGCCGATCTCGCCCGCCGTGCAAACTTCGTGCAGCTTTTGGACGGCGGGGTGATAGCGGTGGTTGTAGCCGACCTTGAGCACGCGCCCGCTCTGCTTGGCCGCGGCCACGGCCTGCCGGGCTTCCTCGGGGTTGCGCCCCAGCGGCTTTTCGCACAAGACGTGTTTGCCGGCCAAGAGGGCGGCGGTGCTGATGGGGGCCAATGCGTCGTGCGTCGTCGCGACCACCGCGATGTCGAGATCGGCCGCGATTAGCTCCTCCCGTGAAGCCGCCACTGTGGCCCCGCATTCGGCGGCCAACTCGGCTCCGGCGGGTGCGTGCTCGTCGTAAATCAGGGTTACTGCGGACGCGGGATGGGCGTGGGCTGTAGCCGCCCGCCGCCGCCCCATGCGACCCGCTCCGATGATCCCCACCTTGTACACTCAGTCCTCCTGCGGTGGTACGCGCCGCACCGCAAAGGTCTCGGTGGCCATAATCACCTCGACATCAAGGGTTTCCCACGGATCCCAAACCGCTGACAGCAGCCGCCCCGTCAGCCCATCTGAGCGCGCCGAGGCCAGATAGACAGCCAGCGCGGCTGCTCGCTCGCCCGTAGCGTCGCTCTCGCGCAGCAGGAGCTGATCCTGCTCCCGTTCTTGGGGACTCACAGCCGCGCCAGCCGCTAGCCGTTGGTCGAGCATCCGCGTGTTGACCGCTCCGGGGGCAATGGCGTTGACGTCAATGCCGTGTTCGGCCACTTCTCCCGCCAAGTTTTCGCTAAAGCGCACGATTGCGGCCTTGGAGGCGCTATAAGCGCTAAAGAAGGGCCGCGGCCCCACCGCGCCGCCGCCTGAGAGGTTGATGATCTTGCCGTAGTGCTGGGCGATCATGGCCGGCAAGACCTTGCGGGTGCAGTAGAAACAGCCGCCGAGGTTGACCTGTATCACCTGCATCCAGGCCTCTGGATCGACCTCTTCCACCCTCCCGATAGGCCCCTGAATTCCCGCGTTGTTGACCAGCACATCAACCCCGCCCCAAGCTGCGATTACGCGCTCAATGGCCGCATCTACTTCCTCGCGCCGCCCCACATCCGCCTGTAGTTTCAACGCTGTTTGGCCTTGGTCTGCCAAAAGCGCGGCTGTCCCGTCCAACTCTGATCCGGTGCGGGCCAAAACCGCCACGTGTGCCCCTTCCCGCGCCAAGGCCAAGGCAATGGCCCGGCCAATGCCGCGCCCGCCGCCGGTCACTAGGCAACGCCTGCCTATCAGCTCCATATCGCGCTCCTCCGTCGTTTGAGCAAATATGTGGTGCGTACTCGATCTTGCCAAAGGCCAACAGGCCCGTCGTTGACCTAGTGTACCATTTATCCTAAATTGGTGTGCATACATCTTAGCGAGCCTATTTGATGTCCCTCCCGAATATCGCATCCGATCTCAAAGCGCTCTGCCTCCACATCAACGCCCATTGTCCCGCCGGTGGCCTTTTTGAAGGCGACCGCACCCATTTACACCCGGACAGTAATCTGCCGTGGCGCATTGCCCCAGAGCCGTTCTGGCTCTCACCAGCGCAACACCGCTACCTAGACCAACTCGGCGGCGTCCTACATCAGTTTTACAAGGCCTCCAATCAGCTCTATCACCAGAGTGTCAAAGGCGTCGAGCCACCTTGGATCCACGAATACTTGGACTTGGGCAAACCCAGTGCTGTGCGCGAAATGGGCCTCTGGAATCGCATCAAGTCCCAGTTGCCCTTGGTCATCCGCCCGGACCTCCTACTCACCGAGGACGGCTTCAAGCTAGTCGAGCTGGACGCCATCCCCGGCGGCATGGGCTTCACCGCCCAAGTCTCGGAGGTATATGCAGATCTCGGCTACGACATCATCGGCGGTGCCCGCGGCCTGATCGACCCCTTCTACGAAGCCATTGCCGCGGCCGCCAAGGTGGATGAGCCGCATTTCGCCCTCTTTGTCTCAGACGAATCCGAGGCCTATCGCCGAGAAATGGAATGGCTGGTTGAGCGCTTGCAGGCGGCCGGCAAACCAGCCCGCAGTGCCCACCCGCGCGAGGCCCGCTTTGACGAAAATGGCCTCTTCCTTCAAGACGCTGACGAGTCGGCCCCTTGGCGCATTGACGCGGCCTATCGCTTCTTCGAGCTGTTCGACCTCAAAAACATCCCCAAGGCCGAGCTGTTTACCTATTTCACCAAGAAAAATGCTCTGTGCCTGACTCCGCCGCCGAAAGCATATCTCGAAGAAAAGCTCTGGCTGGCATTCTACCACCACCCCGCGCTCAAATCCTATTGGCGCCGCGCCTTGGGCAAGGAGCCTTTTGCCGCCTTGGACAGCCTGATCCCGCGCTCGTGGATCGTCGATGCGCGGCCGCTGCCGCCCCACGCCATCATTCCCGGCTTCGACATTGGCGGCCAGCCCGTCAGCGACTGGCAGCAGTTGAAGCACCTAACCAAGAAGCAGCGCGAACTGGTGCTCAAGCCCTCGGGTTTTTCCAACATAGCGTATGAGAGCAAGGGCGTGTCTATCGGTCACGATTTGTCCGAAGCCGAATGGGCCGAGCGCGTGCAAGAAGCCCTCGACCGCTTCGATCACCAGCCCTATATCTTGCAGGAGTTCCACAAGGCCGCCCGTCGCACCGTGCGCTACTACGACTTCCACCGCGACGAGGTCGTGCCCATGCGGGGCCGGGTGATGCTGCGTCCTTATTACTACGTCATCGGCGATGAACCGCGCCTGTGCGGCATCCAAGCCCTTGTGTTCCCGGCCGACAAGAAAATTTTGCACGGCATGGTTGACGCTGCGATCATGCCCTGCGCTGCGTCCGCGGAAAAATCCTCCTTCTGATTACCATGCTCTCCCTAGACGAAAAGCTAACGCACCTCGAAGACATTCTACGCCCCATGGGACAGGTACTGGTCGGCTATTCAGGCGGAGTCGATAGTGCCACGCTGGCGGTGGCGGCCCAGCGGGTGTTGGGCGAGGGGGCCATCTGCGTCACCGCAGACTCTGAGAGCTATGCCACCGGTGAGTTGGAGAAGGCCGCCGAGATCACCCGCGAGTTCGGCATCCGCCACGAGGTGGTCAAAACCCGCGAGTTGGACAACCCCGACTACGCCAAAAATGCGCCCAACCGCTGCTACTACTGCAAGCAAGAGCTGTTCACCCACATGGAGCAGCTAGCGCGTACGCTCAACGTCCATTACATCCTCTACGGCCAAAACGCCGACGACATCGGCGATTTCCGCCCTGGGGCTGCAGCCGCCCGCGAGCGCGGCGTACACGCGCCCTTAGCCGAAGCGGGCCTGACCAAGGACGACGTGCGTGCCCTAGCCAAGCGCTGGGGGCTGACGGTGTGGGACCGCCCGGCCATGGCCTGCCTCTCGTCGCGCTTTCCCTATGGCACGCCAGTGACCGCCGAGGGGCTGCGCCAAATTGACCATGCTGAACGCTACCTACGCGAGGTCTGTGGCTTCGATCAGATCCGCGCGCGCCACCACGAGACACTGGCGCGCATTGAGCTGCCCGCTGAAGACTTGACGCGCCTGCTGGGCGATTCGGATGCGCGTCGATCTTTGATGGAGCACTTGCGGGAAATTGGCTATCTGCAAACTACCGTCGATCTGTGCGGCTTTCGCTCCGGCAGCATGAACGAGGCGCTGCTTTCCATCGCCGACTCCGAATCCGACGAGCCGCTTTTTGCGCGGGTCAATCCGCTGCTCGCGGCCCATTCACTGCTGCCAGCCGCATACGAACAGCGCGACCAGATGCTGGTCCTGCGCCTGCCCACAGCAGCCATCGCCCGCCTTGCTGAGGCCCCGTTGCGCTCGGCCCTAGTGACCGCGTTCGCCGATTTGGGCCTGCGCTATATCGCCCTCGAATTAGACCCCTTGGACACATGAAACGCGAAATCGCGCTGTTCGGAGCGCAGTGCCTCCGCCAGAAGTGTGCCCAAGTCGCCGAGGTGGATGACGCCATCCGCGCCCTCGTCGCCGATCTCTTCGATTCCATGCGCGCCGCGGAGGGGGTCGGGCTTGCCGCCCCGCAGATTGGCGCCCTCAAGCGGGTCTGTGTCGTCGATGTGACTGCCCATCAGACAAACTACCAACCCGTGGCCTTAATCAATCCCAAGATTACGGGCCACGAGGGCGAGCAAATCGGCGAGGAGGGTTGTCTGAGCTTTCCTGACCTGTACGGCGATGTCAAGCGCTACGCTTGGGTCGAGGTCGAAGCTATTGGTCTCGACAGCCAGCCCTTCAAGACTGAGGGCGAAGGCTTTTACGCCCGCGCCCTTCAGCACGAAATCGACCACCTCGACGGCAAGCTCTTCATCGACCACCTCAGCCCGCTCAAGCGCCAGCTCATGCGCGGCGCACTCAAGCGGTTGAGAAAAGAGAGTGCTGCAAAAGCCAAAGCCTCGGTCGTCCATTGACAGCATTTAGTCCGGCTCTTACCTTATCAAACGAAACGGGGGCGTAGTTCAGTTGGTTAGAACGTCGGCCTGTCACGCCGAAGGTCGCGAGTTCGAGTCTCGTCGTCCCCGCCATTTTTGTTAAGCTCCTTTAGCGCGCTTTGCGCGATTGAGGAGCTTTTCTTTTGCTAATTCCTACTCTTTTTACATGCGAGAAAGGTACAAAATGCAAGATCGCATCCGCGAAATTCTAAGCTGGTATGGCAGCGACAACCCCGGCACCTTGACCAACTTGGCGCGTCTGCTCAACCACGGCGCGCTCGGCGGCACGGGCAAGCTGGTCATCCTGCCCGTAGATCAGGGTGTTGAGCACGGCCCCGGGCGCAGCTTCGCTCCCAACCCACCCGCGTACGATCCGCGCTATCACTTTGAGCTAGCGATTGACGCCGGCCTCAGTGCATACGCCGCCCCGCTCGGGTTCCTCGAAGCCGGTGCACGCGACTACGCCGGCGATCTGCCGCTGATCCTCAAGCTCAATAACCGCGAAAACCTCCACTCCGACGCAGACCCCACTCAGTCGCTCACTGGCTCCATTGCCGCTGCCCTGCGCTTGGGTTGTGTCGGCATCGGCTACACTGTCTATCCGGGTTCGGCCCTGCGGCAGGAGATGTACGAGAAGCTGCAAGCCCTAGCTGAAGAGGCCAAGCGGTACGGTTTGGTGGTGGTGGTCTGGTCCTATCCGCGCGGCACGGACTTGAGCAAGGAAGGGGAGACCGCGCTCGACGTCACGGCGTACGCCGCTCAAATTGCCGCCCAGCTAGGGGCTCATATCATCAAGGTCAAACCGCCTACGGCTCACATTGAGCAGGACGAGGCGCGCAAGGCGTATGCGGATGTGCCAGCCGGTACCTTGGCCGAGTGCGTGAGCCATGTGGTGCAATCGGCCTTTAACGGGCGGCGCGTGGTGATCTTTTCTGGCGGCCCGGCCAAGGGCGAAGAGGAAATAATCGAGGAGATCACTGGCATCCGCGATGGCGGCGGCTTTGGCTCCATCATCGGCCGCAACGCCTTTCAGCGAGAGCGCGGGCAGGCTCTGGACCTGTTGCAGCGGATTGTAGGGATCTACGCCGACAAGCAATAGCAAATGCACATCACCGACGCCCAACTCGCTACGTACAAAGAACAGGGCTTTCTGATCGTCGAGAACTTCCTTACTAAAGACGAACAGCAAGCCGCGCTCGACGGCTTCTTCACTCATTTTGCCCCGCCCTACGACCAATACCTAGCCAACGACCGCCGCAACGATACCCCTCAGCAAAGACTCTTCCCTTGGGACCACTCCGGCCTCAATCACGTCACAGTCCATCCCGATCTGATTGACGCGGCCGAGCGCGTCATGGGTACGCGCGAGATTCGGCTCTGCGAGGGCCACCTAGGCATGAAATACGCCGGCGAGGAATACGGGACCAATTTTCACATCGACTACGGCAATAACACATTGGGGCCGATCATTGAGCCAGACGATTTTATGAACTTGGTCTGTTTCTACTGCTTCGACGACGTCGAGGAAGGTATGGCTCCGATCCGCATGGTGCCCAAGGGCCGATCCGACGCGGAAGCCGTGCCGATGATCGTCCCCGGTGGTTCGGTGTGCCTTTACAGCGTCTTCACCCACCACGCTGCCTCCGATTTCACCGCGCCAGCGGGACACCGTCCGGTCATGTGGGTGGGCTTCACCCGCAAGGACCGCCCCTATGACGGCGGTCGCACCTTCACGTATAAGAGCGGTGCCCAAGGTGCCGCCATGAATCGCTTCATGGCTGAAGCCACCCCGCGCCAGCGCGAACTGCTGGGCTTTCCGCCGCCAGGCGACCCACTGTGGACGGAAGATTTTATCGCGGGGATGGCGACGCGGTATCCGGGATTTGACGCGGAACCGTATTACGCGGCGAGATAAGAGCTACACGCCGTGCAGTTCCAGCTCGTCTTTGTGGTGGCAGGCGGCTAGGTGCGCTTCGCCTTCCAGTGCGGGCATTTGCTGGCTGCACAGGTCGCTCTTGTAGCGGCAGCGCGGTGCGAACGCGCATCCTTGGTCGTCGGCCGGCGTTGGTTCGCCAGACTCGCTGGCGTCTTCGTCTTCTTCCATCCACGAGGCGTGGGGGTCGGGTGCGGGTGCGGCCTCTAGCAACATGGCCGTATAGGGGTGCTGCGGTTGGGTAAAGAGGGTTTCGGTTGCGGCCTGTTCGACGATTCGGCCTTGGTACATGACGGCTACTTCGTCGCAGAGATAGCGCACTACGCTCAGGTCGTGGGCGATAAAGAGCAAGGTGAGGTCGAGGTCGGTCTGCAATTGGCGGAGCAAGTTGAGGATCTGCGCTTGCACGCTGACGTCGAGCGCAGAGACCGGCTCGTCGGCGACGATGAGCGACGGGCTCAAGGCCAAGGCGCGGGCAATGCCGATGCGCTGCCGCTGGCCGCCCGAGAAGGCGTGCGGATAGCGGCGCGCGTATCTGGGATCTAACCCCACTCGCTCCATCAGCTCGCCCACTCGCTCGTGGCTGTCGCGCGCCGACCAGCCATAAGACCGGAGCGGCTCGGCGATTAGATCGCGCACGGGCATTCGCGGATTTAGGGACGAGTACGGGTCTTGGAAAATCATTTGCATCTGCCGTCGGGCTTGGACGACTTCGCGCCGGCCGAGCTGGGCCATATCGACGACCTGCCCGTCCTGTTGCCGAAAGAGGATCTCCCCGGCGGTCGGGTCTAGGGCGCGGAGAATCATCCGCCCGGTGGTGGTCTTGCCGCAGCCGCTCTCGCCGACCAGCCCCAAAATTTTGCCCTGGGCGAGCGAGAAGCTCACACCATCCACGGCCTTTACCCAACCCGTCTGTCGCTGTAAAAGCCCCCGGTGTACGGGAAAGTGCTTTTTTAACCCTCGCACTTGCAGGAGGGCGTCTGTGGCCCCGTTGGACATTGGGCTAGTCCCCTCCTTCTTCGGTGTGGATGAAACAACGGGCGCGGTGATGTGGCCCCACTTCTGCGGACGCGGGCATTTGCTGCTCGCAGATGGGGCCGACCTTTTGCGTGCAGCGGGTGTGGAAGGGGCACCCTTCGGGTAGGGCGTACGCGCTGGGGACGCTGCCCTCAATCGGCTCGATGTGCCGGCGTTTGCCCGTCAGGCTGGGGATGGATTGCAATAGGGCCGCGGTATAGGGATGTGCCGGGCTGTCGAAAATTGCGGCTACTGGCCCTTCTTCGACGATCCGCCCCATGTACATCACATAGACGTATTCGACCGTGTGCGCGATCACGCCTAGATCGTGGGTGATCAGCATGAGCGCTAGCCCTAGCTCGCGCTGGAGCCGCTGGATTAGCTTGAGGACCCGCGCCTGCACGGTCACGTCGAGTGCCGTGGTTGGCTCGTCGGCGATTAAGAGCCGCGGATTGCTCGCCAGCGCCATGGCAATCATCGCCCGCTGGCGCATGCCGCCCGAAAGCTGGAAGGGGTAGTCGTCGGCGCGGTCCTGCGGATCGGGGATGCCGACTAAGTGCAACAGCTCGACGACCCGCTGCCGCGTTGCTTCCGAGGATAGCGAGTCGTGGAGTTGGATCATCTCGGCGATTTGGTTGCCAATGGTGTGTACCGGCGAGAACGCGGTCATTGGCTCTTGGAAGATCATGGAGATGTCGCCGCCTCGGATCTGGTGCATCTCGTCGCTGTGTGCGTCGAGCGCGGCGAGGTCGATTTCGCGCTCGTCCAGCTTGCGGCGGTAGCGGATGTGGCCGCTGGTAATCTCGGCTGCTGGCGGCAAAATCTGCAGCAGAGCGTTGGAGGTCATGGTTTTTCCGCAGCCGCTTTCGCCGACGATGCCCACAGCTTGGCCGGTGTTGATGCGGAAGCTGACGCCGTTGAGCGGCCGCACCACGCCCTCGTCGCGAGTGATGCGCACGCTCAGGTCGTGGACGTCGAGTAGGGGAGCGGTCATAAAGCGATTGTCTAGTCTTCAGTTGCTGGTGAAGCACCTTGTTCGGCGGTCTTTTTTATGGCAGACAGATCCACAACCTGCCGACCTTCCGCCTTTTCCTTGCTCTGGAGATAGGCAACGAGAGCTTCGATATCATACCCATGTTCCCGTGCAATGCTGTCTTTAATCCGCCACAGTTCCTCGATGATTTCATCAGACATTTTCAAATCCTCCCATAAGTTCTTGGGGTGTGCAGATTTCCGGACAGGTATGGTCATGTAGAAGGCAAACTTTCCGCATGATGGGTTTGGTTTCGGCATTATCGAGATGGCGGTAATTCCAAGTCAAGAGATAATCGATCCCATGAACAGCGGATATGGCAATATGCTGGGCATCGTCCAATGCCTTGGCCGGAAGTGCTTTTCCGTGAAGAAGTGCTTTGGACAATCCAACCACGGCCTCTGTGATCGGCAGTATGGGAATACCGGATAACGCCTCAAGACGTCGCCTTCCCGCCTCAGCGTCGCCCCGGCCAGCTTCTTCAAGCGTAACATCGGATGTATAGAGGTCAAATCGGTTCCTCTGTGTTTCCCACCAGTCAACCGTGATTTTTGTCCAAGCCGCCGCCACTAAGCCACTCGTAGGTCGAGCAGTCAAATAGGATATGACTGAGGTCTCAATATAGACCGTTTTCTTATCCCTTGGCATCAGTTTTCGCTTCGACATGTAGTTTCATAATTTTTTCATTTTTCGGTCAAAAAATACGCTTACCACTAGCCAAAATGCAACGTGGGTGTTGGGAGCATACGATATCTCATTCATCCTTCACCATTGGTAGAACACCTATATCGTCTAGACACTGGATCAGGTCGTTGTTCAATTTACCTACTTCAGCACAGAGATCCTTGATAGAACTAGGGCTGAGGTCATGGACAGCATCGAAATCACCTGAACGTTTCATTAAGTTCCCGCTAGGCTAGACGGAGCGATTGTTCGATGTTGTCAAGAATTCGTGGCACTGTAATGCTATCTATGGTGGTGTTTGACGAGGTCATATGACTAGCTTCATAGCTTCCTCATACTTCTCTTCCAATTGGCCCTTGAGTGCCTCGCAATAAGGCTTGTGAATCTCAATGCCGATGACGCGCCGCCCTTTGTCCAGCGCAGCAAACGCCGTCGTCCCCGAACCGACAAACGGGTCTAGCACTACGTCTCCTGCATCCGTGAAAAGTTCTATGAACCACTCCGGCAACCAATAGGGAAACGCAGCACTGTGTTGCCGATTGCCACATTCGGTGGCGCGGTGGAGCACGTTGTTGGGATACACCTTATCGCGCTCTAACCAATTTGCGACCTTTTTGCCGAAGCCGCTGCCGACCTTGGACTCGTCGCGGGAACGATCCGTCTCGCTCAAGGTGCGCATGCGGCTTTCGTACCAATCGCCAACGGGAACCATCACGGCATCTTGGTTCATCTTGAACTTGCGCTGTAGGTTGAACTGCAAAAGCCGCTCCCACGCATCCCGGAACCGGTTGGGCCACTTGCCGGGATAACAGTTTTTCTTGTGCCAGATAAACTCTTCCGTCCACAGCCAGCCCCGCTCGCGCATGGCCAAGATAAGCTCCAGCACATAGGTGTGCCGCTCGCCGTTCACGACCCGTTCTTTGATGTTTAAAATAAACGTGCCCGTCGGCTTCAAGACTCGCTGCAACTCATCGGCGATGGGCAGAAACCACTCCACATAGCCGTCCGGCGTTACCCCTCCATACGTAGCAGACCGCTGATTGGTATAAGGAGGTGAAGTAACGACCAAGTCCACCGAATCCGACGCAATATGCTGGAGCTGCTCCGTGCAGTCGCCAAGGTACAATGTCCAATTTTGCATGACCTTTTCCACGTCTAACTAATGGCTCGCATACGGATCGGCCGCGTCGCGCATCCCATCGCCGACCAAGTTAAAGGCCAAGACCGCGATGACCACGAAAAGCCCGGGCAGCAACAGCCACGGCGCCATGGCCACGGCCTGAAAGTTCTGCGCCTTTTGCAGCAGCACTCCCCAGCTAACCACAGGTGCCCGCAGCCCAATCCCCAAAAAACTCAGCGCGGTCTCGCCGAGAATCATGCCCGGCACCGCTAGAGTGGCCGAGGTGATCACGTGGCTGAGGAACGACGGCAGCAGATGTTTGAAAATGATCTTCAACTCGTGGGTGCCCGACAGGCGGGCGGCGACCACGAAATCCTCGTCACGCAGGGACAGGAAACGACCGCGCACCACCCGCGCCAACCCAGTCCAGCCCATCAGCGAGAGGATGATGGTGACGCCGAAGTAAATATGCAGCGGCGGCCAGTGCGCTGGCAGCGCCGCGCTTAGCGCCATCCACAGCGGCAACTGCGGCACGGCCATCAGGACCTCGATCATCCGCTGCACTACCACATCGACCCAGCCGCTATAATAACCCGCCAATCCCCCGAGCAAGATGCCGATGAGGAAGGTCAGGGCCACGCCGATTAGCCCAATGGTGAGCGAAATGCGCGCCCCATGTATGATTCGGCTGAACAGGTCGCGGCCCAAGTCGTCGGTGCCAAAGAGGAACAACGGCCCGCTACCCGCACTGAACAGGTGCAAGTCCGCGTTGAAAAGCCCCCAAAACTCGTAGGCCGGGCCGTGCGCGAAAAAGCGGATCGGATACACGGCCTCGGTATCGACGAGATATTCGCGCTGCCACGGGCCAGCGGCCGTGTCTTGCCGCACGCCGTGGACAAAGGGCCGCCAGTGAAAGCGCCCCTCGCCGTCAAAGAAGCGAATCGACTGCGGCGGGCAGAGGACGTATTGCGCGTGGCGCTGGTCGGGCTGGTAAGGCGAGACAAATTCGCACAGGGCTGCGAGGCCGTAGAGCGCAATCAGCACCGCACTGCCGGCTAGGGCCAGCCGATGGCGGCGGAAGCGCATCCACATCAGACGCCACTGCGAGGCGTCGGCTAGTTGGGTTGTGGGGCGGTCTTCACTCATAGCGGATGCGCGGGTCGGCAATGGCCAACAGAATGTCCGACAGCAGGGTGCCGATCACCGTCAGGACGCTGAGCATGAGCAGGAAACTGCCCGCCAAATACATGTCTTGGTTGCGGAGGGAGTCGAGCAGCAAAGGGCCAGTCGTCGGCAGGCTCAACACTACGCTGGTGATGGCCGAGCCGGAAATCAGGTGCGGCAGCATCCAGCCGACCGTGCTGATAAAGGGATTGATCGCAATGCGCAATGGGTACTTAATCACCAAGCGGACCGGGCCAAGACCCTTGGCCAGCGCCGTGGTCACGTAGGGCTTGCCCAGCTCGTCGAGGAGATTGGCGCGCATGATCCGCATCAGCCCGGCCATGCCGGCCGTGCCGACGACTACGGCCGGGATCCACAGATGCCCGAGCAAATCGCCGAACTTGGCCAAGCTCCACGGCGCACTCGCGTACTCGGGGGAAAACAGCCCGCCCACGGCGATTCCAAACCACTCGTAGCCCAAGTACATCAAAACCAGCGCCAGCAGGAAGTTGGGCGTCGCCAAGCCGACGAAGGCCGCGAGGGTCGCTGTGTAGTCGAGCACCGAGTACTGGCGCAGGGCCGAATAGATACCTACCGGGAAGGCGACCAGCCAAGTCAACAAGGTCGCGGTCGAGGTAATCAACAAGGTGTAGCCAAGCCGCTCCCAAATCAGGTTGTTGACCGACTGGCCGTACATCACCGAATAGCCCATGTCGCCTCGGAGGAAGCCGCCCATCCACTTGAAGTATTGGATAACCATCGGGTCGTCGAGGTGGTAGCGGGCGCGCAGGGCGGCGATCTGTTCCTCGGATATATCTTGGCCCTCGGCCTGTAGCTCTTGCAGGCGCGACGTGATGATGTCCCCGGGCGGCAACTGGATGACGACAAATACCAGCACCGAGACGGCCAGCAGGGTGGGGATCATAATCAGGACGCGACGGATGATGTAGTTAATCATGGCTCAGTCTTGTTGCAGATACCAAGTCTCTGGATAGTAGGGCCAAGACCAGCGCGAATCCCACCCCCAATAGCCTTGGCGCGGGACATTGCGCAGCCGGTTGCTAACAATAACGGGATGTGGCCCTAGGCCAATGACGCCGAGCGCCCACAGGTTGTCGGCTTGGCTCTGGAGAATTTTCTTGCCCATGGCGATGCGCTCTTGGAGGTCGGATGTGCGGCGCAGTACCTCCCACCAGGCGATTAGTTCCCGAACCTTGCCGGGCGGCATCCAGCCGCGCGCTCCGTCCGAGCGGTACCACCGCGACCACTCCGGCCACTGGGTCACCTCCTGCCCCACGTGCATGGGCACGTACCAATAAGGCTCGATGGGAAAGAGGATGTCGGCATTGCGGTCGGCGTGCCAGATGCTCATGTCCATAACCCCGCCCCGGGTGCGGATGCCTTGCAGCGCGCCGCTTATTTGCTTGCGGTTGATGTGCAGCCCCACTTCGCGCCAGTGGGCGGTCACCAAATCCACGGTAACTTGCTTTGGCGTCTCCCCGATTGTGTACTCCAGCGTGATTTCGAGGGGGCGGCCATCGGGATGCTCGCGCCGGCCGTCGCCGTTGCGGTCGATCAGTCCTATCTCGTCGAGCAAGGCGCGGGCGCGTTGCGGGTCGTGCTCGGCCCAAGCTGCGGCAAAGGAAGGCTCAAAGTAGCGGCTCGAAGATACGACCGTCAACTGACGTGGGACCCCCTGCCCGTAATAGGCGATGTCGTTGATCTCGGCGCGGTTGATGGCCAGCGAGAGGGCGCGGCGAAAGCGCACGTCCTGAAAAATCTGCCGGAGCCGCTCATCGGGGTGGGTCATGTTGGGCATGAAGGTCACGTCCGAGCCGTAGGGACGAGGCCAGAGGTAGGTCTCGTAGCCGTTGTCCTGTTCGAAGCGCTTAAACAGTGGAATGTCGGCGGTCTTAAACTGCCGCCCGGCAAAATCGACCTGCCCGGTGGCCGCTTTAGCTGCCATGATCTCGGGGCTATCAACTCGTTGGACCTCGAGGTAATCGATATAGGGCAGTTGATTGCCAGCAGGATCTACTTTGGGATAATAAGGATTGCGGCGGTAGCGGACGCGCGTCGAAGTCTTGCTGACCACCACATAAGCGGTCTGCACTGGCTTGTAAAAGACCATTAGGTCGCGCGTGTTGACAACGGCTTGGAAGTAGGTGCGCCAGTCTTGCACGCCGAGTTCCACTGCTTCGCGCTCTAGCTGATCTGAGTCGGTAAAGTCGGGATGATAGCGGCGCATAAAGTGCGCTGGGGCCGACAGATGCGAGCTGTTGTGGGCGAGGTGCTTGACAAAAAGCGGCATCGGCTGAGGAAAGTGATAGCTAAAGACGTGGGGGCTGTGCTTTTCGATGCGGGCCCCCTTAAAGCGGGGCGACACCACGGGCGTGAGGTTTTTGTTCTGATGGACGCGATCGAACCAAAAGACAAAGTCGTCGGCCGTGACTGGGTGGCCGTCGGACCACTTGTGACCGGGCCGGAGGAAGACCGTCAGGGTCTTCGCGTCGTTGTGGTACTCGACCTGCGCGGCAAAGTTGGGCAGGGTTAGCTGGAGCTGCGGCCCCGGGCGCAGGGTTCCCTCGGGCACGTTGAGGAGCTGTTCGCCGGCGAGGAACAGCCGCGCGGTGCCCCCGTAGGTCCCAATCCCGTCGATTGGCTCGACGACAATCGGGTCGTCGGGGAGCCGCTCCTCTACCGGCGGCAACTCGCCGCTGGCTACCAGTTCGTCGAGCATGGGCGACTGGCGAAAGGTAGTTAAGCCGACTTCCGAGGCCGTGCGCGGCGGGTGGAACCAGCTTTCGGGCCATGCTGTGCGGGGTATGTCGCCCTCGGCCGCTGGGGATGCCGCTTGACTTTCTCGGCCACATCCAACTAGGGCCATGAGCATTAGCAGGAACCCGGCCTGCACTACATTCATTAAAATTATACCACCCAGAAAGAGACGCGCCGCCTGAGAGCGGCTAATAATCAAAGGCCAAAAAGTCTAAAGCGATTCCGACCATTGCGCCAGAGGGCGCGACGACCTACTTTTTTCAGGCATCAACACGCGAGGAGATGGCGATATGAAAATGCTAATGTGCGTAGTGAGGCCCAACGCGCTAGACGCTATCAAAGAAGCACTGAGCAAGTTGGGCATTCAGGGCATAACAGTCAGCGAGGTCAAGGGGTTTGGCCGCCAGAAGGGCCACAAGGAGATCTATCGCGGTGCCGAGTACGTCGTTGATTTTACGCCCAAAATCAAGATCGAGGTGGTGGTCAAGGACGACCTCACCGAGCAGTGCGTGGACGCTGTGTGCGGGGCGGCGCGCACGGGTCAGATCGGCGATGGCAAAATTTTCATGCTGTCGGTCGATGAGGTCGTGCGCATCCGCACCGGGGAGACCGGCGACGCGGCTATTTAACCCCCTGCGACGCTGATTTAGCGGGCGGGACGCCCCCAAGGCAATCACAAAGGGGCTAGGCGGTAACAAGTAGAGAAACAACCATTAACCCCGACGCGGGCGAGGGATAAAGTTCCCTCGCCCGTTTTTTTTGCAAAAGCGCTTGACAAGCCTCTTTCGGTACTGTATTAATGATTTAATACAGTAAATCACTCGTACAATTCGAGAAGACGCTTATGGCTAAACGCAAAATTGCACGTGGAGGGGATGCGCTGCATCTGCGCCTCGATACGGCCGGAGGGGTGCCGATCTACCTGCAACTGATCGAGCAGATCAAGTACCACATCGCCACCGGCACCCTCAAAGCCGACGACGAGCTGCCCTCGGTGCGAGCCGTGGCCAGTGCCCAGCTAATCAACCCGAATACCGTCGCCCGCGCTTACCTAGAATTGGAGCGCGAGGGCGTCATCTACAAAAGGCGCGGCATGGGAACGTATGTCGCTGAAAAGGGGGTTTCTATGAGTACTGAAGAGCGGCTGAATATCGTTCGCAACCTAATGGAAAAAGCACTGGTGGAAGGGACGCAGCTTGGGCTGGACGCGGCGAGCCTGCGCCGAGTGTTTGAGCAAACCCTAGAAAAATTCAGCAGCCAATAGGAGAAGCAACGATGGCAGCAACGGCGATTGGCATCACAGGCTTGGTTAAGACCTTTGGCAAGCATCGAGCGGTAGATGGGCTAGACTTAGAGGTGCCCGAGGGCAGCATTTTCGGCTTTCTAGGGCGCAATGGGGCCGGCAAGACTACGACCATCAAAATACTGATGAATATGCTTAAACCCACGGCCGGCGCGGTGGAGGTGCTGGGCCAAGATCCGCACGTCCACGAAAAGGAACTCAAGGAGCGGGTGGGCTACATCTCGGACAATCCGGTGCTGTACGACTGGATGAAGGTCGAGGAGGTGGCGTGGTTTGCCGGGCAGTTGTATCCGCGCTGGGACCAGCAGAAGGTCGCCGCGCTGATTGAGCACTTCGGGCTGGATCCTAAGCAGAAAATCAAGCACCTGTCGCGGGGCATGAACGCCCAACTCAATCTGGCTTTGGTGCTGGGCCACGACCCAGAATTGTTGATCCTCGACGAGCCGGCTTCGGGGCTGGACGTGATCGTGCGCCGCGACGTGCTCGAAAGTATCATCCAAGTCATCAGTGCGGAAGGCCGGACGGTGTTTTTCTCGTCGCATTTAGTGCACGAAGTCGAGCGAGTGGCCGACCAAGTCGCCATTATCGAGCAGGGCAAGCTGCTGGTCTGCGGCGAGTTGGACGCGGTGCGGCAGCAGGTTAAACGAGTGCTGGTGCGGACTGAGGGCGCGGTGGATTTTGCCGGGGTGGCCGGGCTGCGCGGCGTGCAGGGCGAGGGCCGCCAGCGGCTGTTGACGATTTTCGACTACGGAGACGAGGCCAAAGCGCAGATCGAACAGGCGGGCGGACAAGTTGTCGAGGTGATCGACTTGAGCTTAGAGGAGAGTTTCGTCGAACACGTGACGCCGCAAGGGGGAATTCCATCGTGAGAGCTTGGCGCGCATTGCTGTGGAAGGAAAGCCGCGAGGAACTGCCGAAGGTGCTGGTGGGGTTGGGGCTGTGCGCGGTGGTGGTGGCGCTGCGGCAGAACGCGGAGTTCAACGCGGAATTCGCCCGAGGCTTCGGGATGTTGATTACGATCTCTATCTTGGTCTGCGGCGGCGTGCTGGGCATGAGCTTGGTCGCCAAGGAAAGCAGCAGGGGCACCTTGTCGTTTTTGTTGGGCAAACCCCTGTCGGCCGTGGAGGTGTTGCTGCCCAAGTACATCGTCGGCGCGGCGGCCCTGTTGGTGCTGGCTGCTGGGGCTTGGGTGACGGTGTATGTGGACTTGGAAGGGCTGGCGTCTAGGGGCTTTAGCATCTACAGCCATAGCGGCGCTTGGTACCCTTCTGTAAAGCGGGTCGCCGAGGAGGTAGGCTATGTCAACATGTTGCTGGTTTCCCTTACGCCGGGCTTGATTGCCTACAGCGTAATCTTCGCCTGCTCGACAGTGGTTGATCATCCGCTCAAGGGGGCGGCTTTGGGCACTTTGCTGCTGATCGTCTTGGTTCCGTCGGCCGACAATGTGCTCAAGTATTTCCCCGCGCTCAAGCCATTCTTCTCCTTCAATCCAGGAATCAGCTTCCGGGGTACAGTAGTCCGCATAGTAGAAGACCCTTGGGGCTATTTGGTGCGAGTGGGAGCGACAGCGGCAGTGATGGCGGCGGGTGTGGCGGTTTCCATCGCGCTTTTGCGTCGCTTCCGTGGGGTCAGCATCGGCTGGAAGCCCATTGTCATCGGCTGGCTGGCCCTGATCGCTCTCATAAATCTGATGAATTTAACCCATGAGCCCTCGCCGCCTAAACCGGGACCGCTGAGTGTGCTGACGCCCGAAGAAGGGGCCTATCTCGATTTGGCGGTCGTCGGGGATCGGGGGTATGTAGCGACTGAAGGGGGCTTGGCGGTCGTGGATTTGCGCGATTCTACCAAGCCTGAGCTACTAGCCGCCGCGGAGGTGCCGCTGTGGTTGATGAGCCGAGTCGCGGTTGTGGATTCGCTAGCGTACCTCCTTGGTCGGCGCAAGGGATTACCCGCCGATAGCCTCGGCATCGCCGTCTTCAGCGTCGGAGACCCGGCCCACCCAGTCTTCAAAGGATACCGGATAATTGGCAACGATATAGAGGAATTTTGGAACTGGGATCGCTGCGGCGCGGGGCTGACCCTCAGTGGGCGTTGGGGCGATAAGTTGGGATTAGTGTCGTTTGCTTTGGATGCGGAAGGGCTGCCAGCCCGGGCGGACGAACTGGTCGTCGAGGAGCTACCAGAAGGCTACAGGGATGACCATAGAGGCTGGTGGGAACACAAACTGTCCATGCACGTACACAACGAGCGGATATGGGTAGGATACAGGGGTGGCTTTCTCGCGGTGGATGCCCAGAATTTAGGAGCACTGCAAGAGACTGTGCGGGTGGAAATGGGCGACTACAATAGTGAGTACGACTTACACAAGAGCCGCCCAATAACCCGCGAGGGCGACACGCTCTACGTCCACCGGTACTGGCCTGGAAACTTGGTCGCCTTCGACATCGCCGATCCAAATAGGCCACGTGAGATCGGGTACTGGTTTTTTACTGCTAGAAATACCATAAAAATAATCGACGACTGGGTGTACAGCACGTCAGGGAGTGGGTTGTCTGTCTATCGGTTGACTGATTATCACGCCCACGAGGACGTGGGCTATTGGCAAGTACCCGACGAGCTACTGCCTTCTTCTTCTATCAGCCGTAATTGGAAACGGCTCCATTTCATCCGCGGCCACTTCTATACTCTGATCGGGCGTTCGCTCATGGTGTTCTCGCCGGAGCAGATCAAAGGAGGCCGGCCATGAGCACATTGTACGCGTTACTGTGGAAAGAGGGCCGCGAAATCCTGCCCAAAGTATTGGTGGCCGTCGCGCTCGCCGCAGTGGTTTGTCTGATGCGGAACAATGCTGATTTCAGCCGCAGCTATGTAGCAAGTTTTGAAGAGCTGATTATAGGCGGTCTGGTGATGATGGCGATTGTGCTGGGTATGGACGCCATCGCCCGCGAGCGCAGCACCGGTACCTTGTCCTTTCTCCTAGACAAGCCGGTGGCGGGCGAGATGGTGATGGCTGTCAAATTCTTGCTAGGGCTTGGCGGATTGCTATTGGTCGCGCTAATGGCTTGGGCGACGGTGTACATAGACTTGGCTAGTCTTGAGGTGGAACGCGAGTACTTGGCATATAAGCTAGTCACCGTGCAGAGCATTGACTATGCCTCAATGGTCGCCCTGTCATTCACTCAATTCTCGCTGCTCTACGCCCTGATTTTTATTGGCTCGGTGGTGACGGACCATCCGTTCAAGGGTGTCGCCGTGGGTATTGCGCTGGCCATGGTGTTAGGGGTTTTCCTCACCGGCCCGGCGACGGCCATTTTTCCGATTCTCAATCGCTATCCACTCGTCGCAATCGGCTTGGATGACCAAGGGCATCTGGTGCGCTTGGCGACGGATTCGGCCCGGTTTTGGGTAAAGGCCTTGGCCAATCTGGGTTTGACAGCGGTGGCATTGGTGGTGGCGGTGGTGCTGTTGCGCCGTTACCGCGAGGCAATGCTCTCGTGGCGCATGGTGGCGATAGGGTGGGGCGCGATAATTGCCGTCGTCTTTGCGATTTTCTATGGGGGACCGCTCGTCAACCAACGGATGCCTGTTGGGGTGCTAGAAGCCCCTGATAAGCAGTACTACGGGGACCTTACTGTCCAAGGTGGACTCGCCTATATGACCACCGGGCAAATCGGTATCGCCATTGCCAACTTGAGCAACCCGCAGCAAATGCGCCTGCTCGGCAGCACTAGGCTAGAGTCCCACGAGTTGTGGAAGGGTGGCAACGCAATATGCGTAGTCGATTCGCTGGCATATCTCGTCGGGTGGCGCAAAGGGCTACCTAGCGACAGTCTCGGAGTGGTCGTCTTCGACGTTAGCGATCCGGCTGCGCCCGCGCTCAAAGGTTACCGTATGTTCGCCGCCATTAAAAGGAAAAGGTTTCGCTACTACCAGTATTGGGGAGCCACCGACGGCGGTTTGCTCCTCGTCCGGGAGCGGGGCGATGCCTTGATCGCCGAGGCGTTCGCCCTCGACGCGGAGGGAATGCCGGTGGTGGGTGATGAGAGGGTGATAATGCCCATTTCCGACCCTGTGGACGATCCCCACAGGTGGAAGCACCGGTGCCATGTAAGTGTGCGTGGAAGTCGCGCCTACATTGGGACAGAGGGCGAACTAGTGGTCATTGATGTGGCTGATGCACATGCTTTGCGCGAGACCGGGCGACAGACGCTAGAGTCCTTCCGGCCTCAGTCTTACTACGATCCTAGATTGGTAGCCACCGATGGCGACAAGCTCTATGTCGAGCGCTCTTGGCCGTACGAGTTGGTCGAGTTCGATATCACCAATCCCGATCAACCACGCGAAGTAGGATACTTGCCGCTGCCTCTGAGCGACAACATCCTCTCTTTGCAGATTGTCGATGGAGTAGCCTACAGCCGAGGATACGGCCTAGGGAGATGGTCGTCAGATCTTAGAGTAAAAGCGTGGACTATAGCCGAGTATGGAGCACTGATCGAAAGCTTTTCCTTCAAATCCGACCGGAGCATTGGTGCCCTATCCGTGGCCAATGGGTATCTCTACGCGACGAGTGGTGGTGGGCTACTGGCGTATCGTTTGGATTAGGGGCGAGACTAAGGGAGGCCGTGGGGACGACGGAGTTCCTATTTCAAGAAGGTTTTCGACCAAGGAGAAGTCTGATGAAACTATACCACAGCATCCTCGTCGCTCTGCTCAGCACAGCGAGCGTAGGGCTGGCCCAAGCACCACACGCCGCGACCATCACGGGAAAGATACACAACCCTCCAGCGCGGGAAATCGAGTTTGTATAGCATCAGTAGTTTGCCTTCGTATTACGTGGTGGATGCACAAGGGCGGATCGCGGAACGGCTGCGCGGAGTGTACGATACTCAAGGGATCGTCGCCATAATCGCGGAGAGCACCAAAGCAGCGGGCGGCTAATCGCCAAACTAGCCGAAGTTCAAGAAGAGGGGTCGGGATTGTTCCCGGCCCCTTTTTGCACTATCCTCAAAATCTCTCCCTTGTTTCGGTAAGGGGAGCGGATTGAAACCAACAACGAAAGCCAACGCACATGACCACCGCGATATTTGCCGGGCGCACCGCCTTGGTAACAGGCGGCAGTCGCGGCATCGGCCGCGCTATCGTCCGAATGCTGGCCGAACACGGAGCCAAGGTCGCCATCAACTACCAGCACAACGCCGAGGCCGCGCAGGAGATCTTGGCGCAGGTCGAGTCATGCGGCACCGAGGGCATGGCCGTCCAAGCCGACGTGTCGCAGCAGGCAGAAGTCGAGCGGATGATCGCCCAAGTGCGCGCGACACTCGGGCCGGTCGAACTGCTGGTCAACAACGCCGGGATCGCCTATACCCAGGAGCACGGGGAGTTCGGCTTTGCCGAATGGGAAAGGATGTTTGCGGTCAACGTCCACGGGCCGTTTTTGACTACTTGGGCTGTCAAGGACGAGATGATTGCGCGGCGCTTTGGGCGGATCGTCAATATCTCCTCGCTGGCCGCTTGGCTGCTCAAGCCGAACATGATCCACTACGCCACGACGAAGGCGGCCGTCATCGCCTTCACCCGGCAATGCGCCCAAGCGTTTGCCGAGCACAACGTGCGGATCAACTGCCTAGCGCCGGGGCTGACAGATACCGAACTGGCGCGCTCGGCCAACCCCGGCCAAGTCGCCGAGCTAATCGCCAGCATCCCGCTGGGACGGATGGCCGATCCGGCGGAGATGGCGTCGGTGGTGCGCTTTTTATTGTCCGAGGAGTCCAGTTTTATCACCGGACAGACGATTACCGCCTGCGGCGGACGGTCGTAGGTAGAAAGGCTATGGCAATGCACAGCGAAATATACGCGGCCTACGGAGCGGCGCGCCCCCGGTCGCAGGAGTACTTTGCCCGCGCCTGCAAGACGCTCGGCGGCAAGGCTGGGCACGACCTGCGCTACGCAACGCCGGTGCCGCTCTATATCGAGCGGGGGGTCGGCGGCCGCAAGTGGGATGTCGATGGCAACGAGTACATCGACTTCCTGCTCGGCAATGGTGCCCTGCTTTTGGGGCACGCGCCCGCCGAAGTCGTAGAAGCCATCGCCGAGGCGGTGGGGCGCGGGACGCACTTTGGCAACGACCATCCACTGCACATCGAATGGGCCGAGCGCATCCAAGCGCTGGTCCCCTCGGCTGAACGCGTTCGTTTGGTCAATTCGGGGACGGAGGCCACTCTGCTGGCGCTGCGCTTGGCGCGGGCATTTACCGGCCGCCGCAAGATCCTGCGCTTCGCTGGCCACTTCCACGGGTGGCACGACGACGTGATGCGCGGCGTGCAGCCGCCCTTTGACGCGGACGGCTCGTTGGGCATCCCGCCGCAGGTGCGCGAGCACGTGATCTGCGTGCCAGCGGGAGATGCGAACCAAGTCGCCGATGTTATCGACGCCGACAGCGACATTGCCGCGGCGATTATCGAGCCGTCGGGAGGATCGTGGGGAAGAGTGCCTTTGGCACCGGAGTTTTTGCGCGATTTGCAAACGATGACCAGAGCGCGCGGGGTGGTGCTGATTTTCGATGAAGTGGTTACCGGCTTCCGCTTTAGTCCGGGCGGTGCGCAAGTGCTCTATGGGCTGCGGCCGGACCTGTCTTGTTTTGCCAAAGTGGTCGCCGGCGGCATGCCCGGCGGGGCCGTGGTGGGACGGGCGGACATTATGGAGCTCTTCGACGTGACGGACGATGCCCGCCCGCGCGTGGCACACCAAGGGACTTTTAACGGGGCACCGCTTTCGGCCGCGGCTGGAATCGCCGTGCTCAAGCGCGTGGCCACGGGCGAGCCGATAGACCAAGCCAACGCCCGCGCTGCTGAACTGCGTGCCGCTTGGGACGACGTACTGGAACGCCGAGGCATCGCCGGATACGTGTACGGAGTGTGTTCGACCTTTCACGTCTATTTTGAAACCGATCGCCAGCGCGTGCAAAAGGCCCACAGCCGGGCGGATTTGCACGCGACCGAGGCCGAGCGGCTCAAGGGGATGCCGGGAAAGCTGATTGAAGAGTACCAGCGCAATTTGCGCTTTTACGGGGTCGATAACATGAGCTCTACCGGCGGCGTGCTCTCGTCGGCGCACACGGCCCAAGATGTCGAGGAGGCGACTGCGGCGTTTGTCCAAACGGTTGATTCGCTTTTGGCGCAAGGGTTGATTCTGACATTGTAACACTGCGGCCTTGCCGTATGGCGCGGTCGTCCATAGTTTTTTTGTTACATTCCCTTCACATTTTGCCGTGAGGTCCGTCTATGGCCGAAGTCGTTCGCCACAACTGTGGTTTGACCGTAGCCCACTCTCTGCACGACGCCTACCGCTTTATTCATTCGCTACAGCATCGGGGCCGAGAGGCGGCCGGTATTGCTGCAGTAGGCGATGGCCGCATCGACGTGATCAAGTGGAAGGGCGGGGTCTCGCGCTTCGACGTAACCGACCTCCACAAAATTTTCCTCAGCCCCAATTACCACACCTACATGGCCCATGTGCGCTACGCCACCCGAGGCTCGAAGGACAAAATCCTCGAGGAGGCGCATCCGCACGTCATCGGCGGCACGGTCGAACACCGCGACAACCACATCCTGATCTGGGACTGCGACATGGCGGCCGTCCACAACGGCCAAGTTGACCGGGCCTTCTTCGAGGACTCGGCACCCCTGCACCTGTATTCGAGTTGCGATACCGAAGCCCTGCTCTACCTCTATCGCGAGCACGGCGCGCACAACTTCCTCAAGGAAGTGCCCGGAGCCTACACCTTGGCCATTGCCGACAAGCGCGAGCGCGACGTAATCGCAATCCGCGATCGCACGGGGATCAAACCTGGAGTGCTCGGCTGGAAGGACGGCAAGTACGTGATGGCCTCGGAGGACATTGCCTTCCGCAAAAACGGCGGCGAATACGTCGAGGACTTGGAACCGGGAGCGATCTACTATCTCACGCCCGAAGGAAACTACAGCAAGCAAGTCGTGGTCTCGACCGACCTCGCCTATTGCTTTTTTGAGTGGAACTACATCACCGACCTCGACTCGATCATCAACGGCGTCAGCGTGCGCCGCATCCGCGAATCGCTAGGAGAGATACTCAGCGAGGAATTTCTGCCGCCCGACGTCGATCTGGTCACGTATTTGCCGCGTTGTCCCGAGGTGGCGGCCCGCGCCTACGCCAAGCAGGCGGAACTGCCCTTTGAACCCGTGTTCTACAAGATGCGCGGCGAGCGATCATTCCAAGGTTCGACCGCTGGCGAGCGCAAGAACTCGATTGGCCAGAATCTGCACCTCTTGCCCGGAATGGCGCAAAGGCTCAAAGGCAAGACCGTGATCCTGATCGACGACAGCATTGTGCGCGGCAACAATTCCAAGCGCGCCTGCGACCTGCTCTACGAGGAAGCTGGCGTCGAGCAGGCCTATTTGGTGAGTTACACGCCGCCGATTGGCATTATCGGCGACGATGGCGTGCCGAGGGGATGCACCTTTGGGGTGGATATGCCGCCAGACCCGCCGCCGGGCGACGAGTTTATCGCGCGTGGGCGCACGGCCGAGGCCATCGGCGAGGCGATGGGGATGCCCGTGATTTACTTGTCGCAGCAGGGGATGCTAGAAGCCTTTGCGCGCGCCGGCTTGCCCGAGCGCGACTTGTGTACGTACTGCATTGGCGGGCGCATGCCCTTTGAGGCGGCCGGATCGCTGATCCAAATCGGCGACAGGCCGCAACTCGACTTGTGGCGGGCTTGAAGGTCTGACGGTAGGCTGCTATTCGCCCCCCAGCATTTCGACCCAGCTTTCGGGGTCGGAGGTATCAATTCCGGTAAACAACTCCAGTTCTTGCTCCATCCACAAAGTGTTACCCGGCATCAGTTCGCTCAGCGGGCCGACGTTTTCGATCTCGCCAAAACGCGGCTTGCCGTCGAATACTTCAGGCGTGGAGTTGAACATCGTCACCGTGCCGCCGTCTTCGGGGTATTCGGCGTTGGCTACGTGGGCGACCGTAGATTTGAGCGCATTTCCATTCCACACAAAGGCGATCCAACCGGCGTCGCTATTAGTGCCGACCTTGTGCCAGCCGTTTTGCGGCTCGATCCGATAGTCGAGCGCGAGCGCGTGAGGCCCTAGGTGGATGCCGGCTTCGTTGGGGTCGGTGCTCGGCCAGAACAGCAGGCTGCGGCGGCCCGTGCTGCGCCAGGGTACGACGCCGACGCCCGCATCGGGGCGGATGACGTTGAGGGCCCAACAGGCGATGCGGCGCTTTGCGGCGCGCATGTTTTTGAAACCGTGGCGGATCTGGAGCACAGGCCGTTGGCTGTCGAGCGCGACTTCCATGATGAGCTGTAGGCCCGAGCTATCGTCCGGGGCAGCGGTGAGGCGCACGGCGCGCGCGCCGGTCATCTCAGCGGTGGCCGGTTGCAGGGCCGGCAGCCCGGATGCGGGAATCTGGGTCGGCTCGAAAAACCACGAGCGCACGCCGATGTATTCGTATTCGCGATAGACGTGGAGGGGGTTTTCGCCGCCTTTGAGGCGGAAGGCGAGGACTCGCGGATAAGGTTCGGCGATGGCAAAAGCCTCGGCGCGGTCGTTTTTGAGCCAGAAACCAGTAAAGCCTTCGTACTGGTCGTTTTGGGCGGCTAGGGGCAGGGCGGCTAAGAGTAAAAAACAGCAAGCGATGCGCATGAGATTCCTCTGCTTTAAGGGTTGGAGACAGCTAAGGAGTTGTCGGCTGCCAATTAATTGTGCATGATAGGGCCTCCGAATATACTCGTCAACGCAACAAAGGAGAAAACCAATGATCGTCGAAGAAGTACGGCTGTGGAAATTGACTCGCCGCCACGTGCGCGAGCGGTTGGAACAGGGCCTGATCAAGGGGGCAATCCTGCCCACTGGCAGCACGGAGCAGCACAACGAGCACTTGGCCATGGAGCACGATACCGCCAGCGCGGCGCATGTGGCGCACCAAGCGGCTTTGCAGCTCTATCCGCAAGTGGTAGTGGCCACGCCTTTGTCCATAGGCATATCCGAGCATTGGATGGAGTTTCCCGGCACCTTGAGCCTGCGGCCAGAGACCTTCTTTACCGTGGCCTACGACGTGTGCGAGTCGCTCAAGCGGCACGGGATTGAGCACGTCCTGATATGCAATGGCCACGCTGGCAATGGCCCGTTGGGAGGCCAAGTCGAGGAGTTCAGCAAGCGGCTGGACATGGATGTGCAGTTTTATTCGTATTGGGCGGCGTATTCAGAGGAGTTAGTCGCCGAAGTGCTGGAGTCGGGGGATTGCCCGGCGCACGCGGCCGAGTTTGAGACCTCGTTTGCCATGGCGGCGTTCCCCGAGAACGTGCAGTGGAAAGGGGTCGATTACGAGGGGGCCAATCTCCAGATACAGAGCGAGAGCTACGCGCCGCGCGACCCAATATACTTTGAGGCGGGCCGAGACTTAGCCACGCCCAAGAAAGGCCGAGTAATGGCCGATGTGGCCATTGACTGGGTTGCTGCTAATATGAAGGAAATGATCGGCGAGTAAGCGCGTCGCCGATCTAAACGCAAAAAGCCGGTACCCCGAGGGGCACCGGCTTTTTTGTGCGGTTATTGAAAAAGGATACTAATAAGCGGCCTTGATCTGGCCCCAGCTCACGTCCTCGACGGCGGTCCCTTCCATCTCCGCCAGCGAAGGCTCCATCTCTGCCAGCACCACGTCGTTGGTAGCCGTGCAGCACATTTCCGGCGACATGGTCCAGAAGCCCTGATAGCTTTCGAGGACGCACTCGGTGCACGCCTCGTCGAAGTCGCCCACGGTTATGGATGTGTGGATGATCTCGTTTTCCGCGAGGTCAAAGATCACGGCTTGATCGGGGGTAGCCGACTCGTCGTTGGGCAACGAGGTGATCGGCGTGATGGCCAGTTCGTAGTAATAGGTGCTCTCGCCGAACTGCTCGCCGTCGTAGCCCCAGCCGAAAGTGATAAAGTCGCTGCCATCCACGAACCACTCCAGCGCCCGCACTGGGCGGTAGAACTGATAGGCCCCTTCGACCGGCGGCACGGCCCACTTGTAGCTAAAGTTGTTGGCCGGCTCGCCTTCGAGGTTGTGCTCCTCGGTCGGCGTGTGGTCGGGGTTGACCTCTACTTCCCAAGCGTCGTCCTGCCAGAAGGCCGAGGGGTTTTCGCGGTCCAAGTTGTGAACATTGTCGAATACCTCGGTCGCGTAGTAGAGCTTGTTCGCGCTGTCGTTCCAGCCGATGAGGTGGCGGATGTTAATGTCGCTGACATCGATCTCGCCACGGCCCACAGGCTGAATCTCGGCCACTGGCGAATAGAGGCGGTCGTTGCGGATCGTGTACGGATCGATCGGCACGACGTCCCAGTCCGACAAATCGCCGTCCATAGTGGGAACGAGATTGTCGGGGAATTGCACGGCGAAGTAGAGTTCGCCGGGAGGCGCATGGCCAAAGGACGTACCGCACAAGCCCATGACCAAAGCTGCCGCTAAAACGAATTTGGTCCGCTCTTGCATAGCGAAAATCCTCCTTAGGAGAAGTGAGAAATGCTGTGTAAAAAAACTGCAACAAGGGTCTAAGCCCAAGCTCAAAGATGACGTAAGTCTAAAAAAAAAAAAACTTACGTGTCAAGCACTTCCTCGCTTTTCCATAAAAAAATACGGGCGGGGGAATAAATCCCTCGCCCGTTGCCACAGCACCAATTGTATGTATTTGGTCAATAAGCGACTGAGAGAATGCCGGCGCGTTCTTCCTTCTCTTCTAGTTGCAGCCGCCAGATATAGGTGCCCGGGGGTACGAGCTGTTGGGCGTCGTCGCGGCCATCCCAGCGATGGGCGAATTCGCCGCTGCGCGCGGTGATGGGCGGTAGCTCGACCACGAGTTGACCGGCGAGATTGTAGATCGCCAGTTGCACTGGGCGGCTAGCTGTAACTTCGCGCAGCTTGTAGGCGATTTCCACGGTCTCGTTCACTCCGTCGCCATTCGGCGTAAGCGGGTTGGAAGTCACCGCAATATCGACGAGGAGCCGGCCGCCGACGGGCGTGTTGACGGCGAGCCCGTCGCCCGAAAAGCGAAAGGTGGCGTTGCCCGGGCGAATTTGCTGCTTAATCTGGTCGGGGTCGTTGCTGTCGAAGACCCAGCCCGAAAATTCGGTGCCAAAGCGCAAGATCGGCACCACAAAGCTCACTTCGAGTTGTTTAAAGCTGTCGTCTTCGCCTTGCAAGCGGGGGAAGGACACCACGAAGCGGTCGTCTTGGATATCTGGGACAAATTCGTTCAAGTCGAGTTCGGTGCCGTCGCGTTTGACCTTAGAGACGGATTGGACTTGGGCGTGGGTGCGGATCTCCAGTCGGTCGAAGCCGGTGTCATCGGCGCTAAATTCCGGTCGGACGACGTACGTAAATTCCGTGGGCGCGAAAGAATCGACGGCAATGGGCCACACCTCGCCGAGGATTTGGCGGGCGGCTGGTGCATCGCCGAATTGGAGCGTAAATGAGCGAATGCGGGGTGCAGTGGTAAAGGTGGAGAATAGGCGAAAGGCGAGTTGGATGTAGCGGCTCGGCCCAGGCGACAAAAGCGGCGTGCCGTCGCGCCACGCTTCAGCCGGCTCGTCGCTGTCGCGCAAGCCCGCAGCAAAGTCGTAGGGCGGCGACCAGAAGCTCCAGTTGTCGGTGTCGTACACGGTGGGCAGGCGGCCGGACGGGTCGAGCTTTTCGTACTCGGCCAAGGTGATCGGGCGGATGTCGCCGTTGATGTTTTCGTCGAAGTAGAGGCTGGGATCGGGGGTGTTGCCGGTGCGAGTGCGAACCTCGATGCGGGTGCCCTCGGGCACGTCGGCATCCCAGCGAATTTTGCCCCAATTGATTGGCTGGCCAAAGTCGAGGATCTGGGTGACGAGGACGGTTTCCTCGACAAAGCCCTCGCCGTACACCTCGAATTCGGCGACCTCCCAGTCGCGCAAAGGGAAGGCTTGAGCCGTGATCCAGCGGATTGACTCGGTGGGGAAGCGCAGTTCGATTACTGGATCGAGATTTTCGCGATTGGATTCGAGCACCGTGAGCTGGGGATCTTGGTTGCGCACCCAGCGCAGCCCCTTGGTGACGCGGCTGACCTTGTCACAGGGGCTGTTGGCAAAGCGCGCACTGTTGTCGCCGACGCGGATTTCATACCAAGCGAGAAAGTTGCTGGCAAAGCTATCTACGCCAAAAGTTTCCAAAGGGGGACGAGGCTCGGTAAGTTCATTGATGAGCAATAGGTCGTCCTCTTGGCCGAGGCGGGGAAAGAAGCGGATGCGGTTGACGGGCACGGCCGCACGAAAATCTACGACCACGGAATTTTTCCAGCCTTCGCCGGTTACCCCGGCGATGATTCTGCCGCCGCTGAAGATGCCCTGGCCTGGAGTGAAGCGGCGGAAGTGGGCGGTGGTCACATCGCCATCGAATTGCTTCTTGACTACGGGAGTATGATTATCGACGGCACCACAGCCATCGGTGGTCTGGGCTTCGCCGCCGATATAAGGCAGGGGAATTTTAATGGACGAGGAATTGGGGTCGGTCAGGGTCAGGTTGACCGCCGGGTCAATGAAGCGCGGCCCAATGGCGTTATCGGCAAAGTCGATAAGGGTGTCGGCCGCCACGCCGTGGGGCGTAACGCCCACGGGTTCGGTGCTCACGAGCTGACCCTCGAGATCGAAGAGCCAGTACTCGCCGGCTCCTTCTTCAGACAACAGATTGAGCCAAGGGTTGCCCTCGTCGCCCCCGACGCGAAATTCTCCCCGGCTGTGCGCTGGCGCAATCGACAGGACGAGCAGGAAACACGAAGCAATGATGTACTGCATGGCGTCTCTTCCTTGAGATGCCGGTAATATAAAGAAAGAAGAGGTAGGTTTGGCAAGTTCGGATATGTGCATAGCGCACCGCATTTAACTTGATTTATGGCTGTATTTTGATTGTTTTATGCAGCAAATGGCACGGAGGATGAACATGAAAGCGCATTGTGCCGCAGTCGGCCTTGTCTTAGTGCTCTGGCTGCCGAGCGGAAGTTGGGCTCTCGACACGGTTTCGATTGGGGAGGGCGGCGATTTGGACTGGCAGGGCGAAGGCGAGGCAATCGTCATCACCATTGACGCCGAGCACCGCTCCCCCTTGAACCCCAACAACCTGCTGGTGGGCAACGCGCCTGGCGACTTAGTCGAATTCGCCCGCGATGACTTTCCCCGCAGCATCCTGCCCCTGCGCATTGCCGAGGGGGACAACGTGGCCGTCGGCACCATCGAACGCGGCGGCGATATCGACTCGCCCAATGTCTTCGACTTCAGTGGCACGTTCAAGCCGCTCGACTTGGAGATGATGCTAAAGGAGTTGCTGTCGGACGAGCCGGGCGGCGAGTTGTTGGCCTTTGAGCGCAAGAATCAGAATTCCCTCGGCATCCTAGTCTTGCTCAACTTAGGAGCGCGCTTCGGGGTAGAGCGAATCCGCATCTATCCGCGCAACACGGTCGTGCCCTCGCCCTCGACCCCCTTCCAAAACGATTACCTGCGGGCCTATGAGCTTTTTACCAACGACGGCCTGAACCTGACCAGCGAGAACACGCCTATCTGGAGGCCGCTAATCGCCGAAACCGACAACCAGGTCGCGGTTATCGACGTGCCGCTCGACCCACCGCGCTACGTCCAGCACCTGCGCTTGCGGGCGACTTCGCCGATAGATTTTGAGATCGACGAGATCGAGATTTTCGGCAAGGGCTTTCTGTCGCGGGCCCAATACGTGTCGGACATTTTCGACGCCGGGCAACCTGCCGTGTGGGGCACGCTGCGCTGGGTGGAAGAGGTGTTGGGCGATCCGCGCTTCTCCAGCGCGCAGATCCGCACGCGCACGGGCACAGACATCTCGCCCTTTGTGTACACCCGTCGGCTGCGCGGCAAGCAAGACGCCGACGACATTCCTTTTTCGCTGGAAAACCCCGGGGAAGAGATGGGCCTAGCCGAATACCGGAAATTTCCCCAAAAGGCGGGGCAGACGCCCATTACCGATGCCGCAGGCCGCGAGTGGATGGCCGGGGCTGTGACCGACGACCTGATCAATTGGAGTCCCTTCAGTACGCCTTATCCGGCAGACGCGGCCAACGGCCCGGGCCTGCCCATTGTTTCGCCTAGTCCGCGCCGCTACATGCAGTTTGAGGTCGTTTTTAATAGCAGCGACCTGGAGGCCGCGCGAGTGATCAAGTCGCTGAGCTTCGACTTGTTGACGCCGCCGTTTGCCGACGGCTTAGTCGGCGAGGTTTTTCCGCGCGAGGTACAGGTGTCTGAGGAAGTGCCCTTTACCTTTGCCGTGCGCGCCGCTATGGGCACAGACGACCTGCGCGGTTTCGACACCATTGAGATCGACACACCCGCGCGAGTGTCGAGTATCGACGCGGTGCAGATCATCGATGGCGCTGGCGCGGTTGTGGCCGAGCATCAATTCGACAGCCTCGACGCGGCTAGTGGAGAGTTCGCCATTGCCGAGGTGGCCGACGACCGCTTTGCCGTGCGCTTCCCCATGGTGGCCGACGACCAGACGCAGGTGCATATCCGCTTCCAGACCAACGTGCTGACGTACAGCACCAACTTCACCGCGGCGGCGCGGCTGACGACCGAGCCGGGTGCCGCCCAAGTCATCGACCCGGGCAATGTGGCCTTTTTGGGCGCAGGGGATGAGGACGCGTTTTCCGGTACCACGGTACTAAGCCCGTCCGTATTGGCCGAAGGGCAACTCTTGGGTCAAGTGCAGGCAGCGCCCAACCCCTTTACCCCCAATGGCGACGGCATCAACGACGAGGCGATCATCCACTACAACCTGCTGGCGCTGAGCTCCCCGCGGCCGGTCGAGGTCGCGCTCTACGACTTGAGCGGCCGGCGCGTACGCGTCCTCTTTGACGACGAAGAGGCCAACGGTCGTTACACAGACAAAGTGTGGGATGGCCGCGACGACCAAGGCCAGCTAGTTCCTCCGGGCCTGTACGTAGCTCGCGTCTTTGTCTCTGGGGATTCGGGCGACGCCCAGCAGAGCCGCGTCGTCGGCGTGGCGTACTAAGAAGTCAGCGCCCCGCTGCACAGCCGAGGAAACGCTGTACCAGTGACATGTCCAGCCGTAGGGGCGGTTCGCGAACCGTCCCTACACCACCCCCTCTTACCTCATTCCCTCAACTGCTCAATCATCTTCCGCACCCGCAAGTCATCGGGTGCCTTCTCCAGCACCTGCCGTGCCTTTTCAACTGCTCCCGTGCCCCGATAGGCGTCCGCCAGCTTGAGCCACAAGATCGCGTCCTCGGGCCGCCGCTGTACCGCTCCCGCCAAATAGTGCTGCGCCTCGGCAAATTGCCGCTGCTTTAGAAAGGCTGTGCCGAGGTTGTTCCACACGCGGGCGTCTGTGGAATCTATGGCCAAGGCTTGGCGAAAGACGCTCAGCCCTTCGGCAAAGCGCTCCTGCATCAAGAAGGTGGTGCCGAGGTTGTTGAGCAGCCCGAGGTGTTCAGGTAGGGTCGCTAGACCGCGACGATAGGTTTCTGCGGCCTGATCGAAGGCGCGGTTGCGGGTGTGGATGGCCCCCAGCCGCAGATGGGCGGCGACAAAGGTCGGGGCTAGTTCGGTCGTGCGCTGATAGGCCGCAGCCGCAGCATCCCATTGTCGCAGGTGTTCGTGCAACTCGCCCTTGCGGTAGTGTCCCACGGAGTGGTCAGGCAGCGCGGCAAGCAACCCGTCGTACAGGCGCACGGCCTGTTGGAAGCGGCCCCGGCGGATGGCGTCTTCGGCTAGTTTGAAACTCAGTTCGGGCAAGACGCGCCGCACTTCTATGTCTTCGGACCGTAGCCGAGCGGCTTTGCCCATCTGCGCGAGGGCTTCGGAGTACTCGCCGCGCCGCTCGTATATCAGTCCTTCGAGCGCGAGGTGTCGCGCCGCCCAAGCGCGCGCTAGCTGTGGCGTCGCGGTCGGATGCACAAATTCCAAATCGGCGCGGCGAACAGCCGCTAGATCGGCGAGGGAAAACAGCCCGCGCCCGCGACTCAGGTCGCGGTACAGGCCCCTCGGAGCTGCAAACTCCAACCGGGCATTGTCGTCGGTGTTGAGCGGAGCGTCGCCGGCTAGCTTTTGGATTCCTTGGTGTCCCATGACATACGAGCAGAGCAAGTCGAGTGCGTCGCCCCCGCCACTGCGCGCCAAGTCGCGCCGCACGCCGGGCCGCTCCAAGCGCGTGGCGAGCCGGTCCAACCCCACCTCCACCGGCGCGGTCGAGCCGACGAGCAGATAGTCGATCCCAGGCATTAGCTCCCACATGGCCACGTGTGGGAAGGCGTCGGCAAAGGTAGCGACAATGGTTTGCACATCTTCCGGCTCTAGCGCGTAGGCTTGGAGCCAAACGCCGATTAATCCTCCCGGCGCGAGCTTTTGGCGGCAGTCGTGGAAAAATTCGCGGGTGAATAGATCGGCCATGCCGGCAATCCACAAGCTCGAAGGTTGCGAGATGATGA
>JAJDYK010000201.1 GCA_022825185.1 Candidatus Latescibacterota bacterium
CTTGGTCCGCGCCCTCGGCCAGCCCATCCTGAGCACCAGCGCCAACTACGCCGATCAAGAGGTGATAACCGAGCCGTGGGCCTTAGAGGAAGAGTTAGGGTCGCAAGTGGATTTGATCTTGGAGTGCGGGCCGCTGCCCGTGGAGGCCTCGAGCGTGGTGTCGTTAGTGGGGGATCAAGTCGAGATAATCCGCGAGGGCAAAGGGGATTTAAGCTTGTTTGTCGAGGAAGCGTAAGAGGCGTCTCAGGAAGAAAGGTAACACGGTTTCGACATTGCCTATGCGCTCGTTCCAATTCCTCTGCTGCCTCCTCGCCGCAAACGCCGCAAACGCCGCAAACGCTCAATCCCCGTTTATTTCCTACGCCGAGCGCGCCGAATTCGCCCTCGCCGCTTTTGGCGGGCTGGACATGGGTCTCTACGGCTACGCCAATCCCGCGTTGCTCAGCTATGTCGAGGGCGTGGAGCAAGGAGTCGCTTGGTCGGACAGTAACTCTACTCAGTCGTGGGGCCTTTTTACAACCATGCCCCGTTTGGGATTTGGCATGATAAACGGCCGCCGCGACCGCGAGTACCGGGCCGGACTCAGCAGCGGCGACCGCAACTTCAGTCTCGGGGTGAGCATGGGATGGGGCAGCGTGCGGCACGTCGTCCTCGGGGGGATTTGGCGGCCCGGGCCGCGCCTCTCAGTAGGAGGCACCTTCACTTCGACTTTTGCAAACGAGGGCCGCGAAGGGGCCGTCGATCTCGCTCTGCGTCCCTGGGGAGATGAGCGGCTAACTTTATATGCGGATTACGCACGCGACGACGAAACGGAGTTCTGGAGCACGGGAGCCGTAGTTGAGCTGGTGCCGGGGCTGGCGCTGACGGGACGCTTGTTCGATGACCACACTCTGAGCATTGGTTTGCGCATCGGACTGGGCGCGGCCGATTTCCAAGCGCAGGCGCGGGGGAGCACCTTCCAGACGTATGCGGCGCGCTTCGGCGCGCAGCGCGGGAACCTATTCCGGCCGCGAGCGCGCTACCTATCGCTGGAATTATCCGGGCCGGTGCAACACCGCCGCTTTGCTTTCTTCGACGACTCGCAGAGTTTGCTCAGTCTCATCGCCCTATTGGAACGCGCACGCCGCGATCCAGCGATCAAGGGCCTCGCCATCAATGCGTCGGGTCTGCGAATCAGCCCGGCCCTCGGTTGGGAACTGCGGGAGAAGCTGCGCCAGATCCGCGCTGGAGGGAAGCGGGTCGTGGTGTACATCGACCGCGTCGATATCTCCGGCTATCACTGGGTTTCGGCGGCCGATCACTTGGTGCTCGACCCGGCTGGCGCAATCGGCTTGCAGGGCTATGTGGCGGGGTACACGTACTTCAAAGATGCGTTGGACAAGCTCGGAATCGGCTTCGACGAGTGGCGACTTTTCCGCTACAAATCCGCGACCGAACCATACGTCCGCCGCGACATGTCCGCAGGTGAGCGCGAGCAACTAACAGTCCTACTCGACGACTGGTACGCCCTCGCCCGCGGCGACATCAGCGCCGATCGCTCGCTGGCACCCGAGCAATTCGACCGCCTCGTGGAAGACACCGCGTTCTTCCTCCCGCAAGAAGCCCTCGACGCCGGCCTAGTGGACCGCCTCGGCCGCTGGAGCGAAATCGACCCCACAGTCGAAGACCACCCCGTCGTCGCAGCCCATTCGTACATGAGGCCAGCCGACCGGCGCTGGGGACAGCGCAAGCGCATTGCCGTCGTCTATGCGCTCGGCATCTGCGCCATGGACGCCGGCATGGGTGCGCGGCGGCTCGTCGGCGAGATTGCCTCGGCCTGTGCGGCAGCCGACGCCGTGGTCCTGCGCGTCGATTCCCCGGGCGGCGACATCCTGCCCTCGGCCCTCGTGGCCGACGCCGTGTTAAAATGCCGCGAGCGCAAGCCCGTCATCGTCTCGCAGGGCTATCTCGCGGCTTCGGGCGGGTACATGATCTCGCTGCCCGGCGATGCCATCGTCACCGCGCCCAACACCATCACCGGCTCGATTGGGGTCATTGCCGGCTGGGCGTACAACACCGGACTCAAGGAAAAGTTAGGCTTGAGCACGAGCCGCGTGCAGGTGGGGCGCCACGCGGATTTGCCTTTTGGCATGACCCTGCCCCTGCTCGGTCTGCGCTTGCCAGATCGCACTTTCACTGAAGACGAAAGCGCGCGCATGGAGCACACCATCCGCTCGCTGTACGAGGACTTCGTCGCCAAGGTCGCCAGCCGCCGCCATATTGCACCAGACTCAGTCGAAGTCATCGCCCAAGGCCGCGTCTGGAGCGGCCAGCGCGCCGTCCAGCTCGGCCTCGCCGACCGAATCGGCGGTCTCGAAGCGGCCATCGCGCTAGCCAAGGAAAAAATCGGGCTGTCAGCCGACGAGACCGTTGAGCTGCTGGAGCGGCCCCGGCCCAAGCTCTTTTCGTCCGCGCTGTTGCGCCCGCGGCTGTTGGGCCTCGACGCGCAACCCACCCCCGAACTTGACTACCTGCAATTTCGCCTTCAGCACAATGGCTTGCCCTTGTTGCTGGTTCCCGCCAACCATGTACCGAGCCCTATGGGGCTATATGGAGAGAAAACCTATGAGTGAGGAAGCCCGCGCACTGTACGCGGATATGGGGGCGACGCCCGTAATCAACGCCCTCGGCCCGCGCACCCTTTTAGGGGGATCATCCCCCCACCCGGACATCATCGCCGCGATGGAACTAGCCGGCCGCTACTACGTTGACATGGACGCCTTCTTGGCGAGCACGGGGCGAATCGTCGCCGACCTGCTCGGAGCCGAAGCCGCGCTAATTACCCCTGGCTGCGCCGCCGCATTGGTCCTCGGCACAGCCGCCTGCATCACCGGCTCAGACCCGGAGAAAATGGCCCGCCTACCCGATACGACCGGCATGCCCAACCAAGTGGTCATCCAAAAGGCCCAGTGCTACAAATACGACCGCGTGGTGCGCCTGCCCGGCGTCACCCTCGTGGAGGCGGGCACAGAGCAAGGCACCACAGCCGCCGAACTCGACGCGGCCATCGGCCCCCAAACCGCCGCCCTGCTCTACCCGGCCATCGACAACGAAGCCGCCATCGTCCCGCTGGACTCGGCCATTGACATTGCCCACGCCCGCGACGTCCCGGTCTTCGTCGATGCGGCCTTCCGCGTCTATCCCCTAGACGGCTTGACCCAATACATCGCGGCCGGGGCCGATCTAGTCGGCTATGGTGCCAAGTACGTGGGCGCACCCAACTCTTCGGGCATTCTCTGCGGTCGCGCCGACTTAATCGCCGCAGCCCACTTGCACAGCTTCGCCTGCTTTGAAACCCGCGACCTAGAAGGGGTTGGCCGCCCGCTCAAGATCGACCGCCAAGAGGTCGTCGGCGTGGTCTTAGCCCTGCGCCGCTGGCTGGCTATGGACCACGACGCCCGCAACCAAAGCGACACTCGCCGCGCCGAGACCGTGCGTCAGCACCTCGGCGAATTGCCCCACGTGCAAAGCTCGGTCAATGGCCCGTCCCTGACCCTGACCTTGGACGAACAAGCACTCGGCCAAACCGCCGCCGAGATCGAGGTCGCTTTGCGCAACGGCAATCCCTCGGTCTGGCTCTCAGCGGCTCCGGGCCAGCTTCACTTGTCCATGCCTACGGTGTCCGACGGCGACGAGGAGCTCTTGGCAGCGCGGGTTAGGGAAGTGCTGGGGTTTGGAGGGTAGGCCACATCGCCGCGCCCAAACTCACATGGTAAACCAGTTCGACATGCCGCCAAAATAGTCGATGATCAGCCACATGCCCGCCGAGCCAAAAGCCCCCAGCACCATGCCGAGAAAGAGCGGGCGCAGCAAGCGATAGCCCCTGGCCCCGCCGTATTTCAAAATGACCGCTTTGAGAGCCCAGGCGATAAAGACCGAAAACCAAATCTGGCTGATCGGGTAGGTCAGACCGAGGACTAGGCCGATGGGATGGATCGGGAAGCCGACGAAACGCGCCTTGAGAAAGCTCAGCACGGCCATGACAGCGCTGCCGATGCCGGTGTAGATGAGGTGCCAGCCATAGATTTCCTCCGGGTTGTTGATATTGTGCGCGATCCAGTTGCCCGTCAGTTGGGTCAAGCCGCCAAAACCCCAACCTCCGAGATTGATGCCACCGTATTTATACGCCAACGTGGTAACCGCCCACACCGCGGAAATCAGCGTGACCACTATGGTTGCGGCGATCGCCCAAAACAGCCGCCGGGTCTCCAAACGCATAACCTCGGCGATCTTGAGGCCGGTCGCCGCTGAGGCCATGACGAAGGTGCGCAAATCGGCTGTCCAAGGGAAGTTCATGCCGAGCGCCGTCAACCCACTCGCTCCGAGCGCGGTCGGCCCAAGCGCCGTGACCATAAATACCGGCGGAGCCACTGGCGACACCCCGTAGGCGAGGCCGGCTTGGGAGACAATGCGCGCCAAACCGATAAAAGTGGCCAAGCAGAGCAGAAAATAAAAAAGCGCAATACCGAACTGCAGGCCGGTTTGCGCCAGCCACCACACGGCGAAGATCGACCCGAAGATAAAACCCAGCACGGCCGTGCGGTACGAGAGCATCTCGCTGCTATCGTCAATCGTTGGATCGCGCTTGAAGGCCTTGCGCAGCACGTCGCCGATATGTTGGCGCGCAGCCCACAGGATGGAAAAGACCAAGAAGAACATCGCGCCTTGCGCTAGGTGGGCGACGCTGGCCGAAGCGGGCATTGAGTAGGGCTGCGACGGGCCAATGCTCCAGCCGAACAGACGCTCGACCCCCGTGTGGACATAGGCGAGAAAGGCGAAAAACCACACGCCGAACGAGACATCGAGGCTCAACAGATACGAAAGCCCGATGACCTCGAAGCGCGGGTAAAGGTTCAGCCGCACGGATTCGCGCAGCAAGCGCAGCGGGGTATTCAACTGGATGAAGGGAAAGTAGTTGAAGTAGGAGTGCAGGCCATTGACGAGATTGATGAGAAACGGGATCAGAAAGCCGACCCAAGTCAGATAGTTGCGCAGCAACGACGGCAGCAGACGGCCCCGCTCCCCTTGAGCCAATTCGAGCGGCAGGATCGAGAGCGGGAAGAGCAGACGCTCGTGTTCCATCCACTGCTTGCGCAGGATGACCAACATGCAGAGCGTGACGAAATAAACGCTGAGTATGAAAAACCCCCAAGCCAACAACGGCTTGTCCCACAGCCCCCAGGGCACGGGCTCGCCGCGCGCCGCTCCCTCAAAGAGCTTCCAGGTCGCCGCGCGGTCCTGGGACACGAGCCAGGGTTTGATGTGCGGGTGGATTATATTGGCCCAGTCGTTCTCTGGCGTGGCAAAGTAAAACAGCCCCCCTAAAAACGGGATCAAGTTCATAACGAAACCCCAAGAGGGAATCGCCGAAGCCACGATCATCATTATGTAAATGGTCGCCAATTCGCCGCTGTGCAGCCGCGAACCAGTGAGCAGCTGGGCAAGGGGATTGAGCAGCAAAGTGAGCAGAAAGAACAGGAAGATGGCGGCACCAGTGGAATAATCCGCGGCCATAGCCGAACCGCGCACCACCAGCGTGCCATAGGATTCCCCAAAGGAGATCGCAGTAGCGCAGAGCAGGCCGATAAAAACCGCCCGTTTGGAAACGCCGCGCTGTGGTTGGACTTCTGTCACATTCGCCTTTGCCAGAATTTCGCTCGTTGCCCACGTCTTTCCGCAGCCAGCCCCATAATCGAGACGCGACCGCCGTTCCGTGCTGTAAACTATAGGGCGTCAACGACATTATCAAAGCCGATAGTTTCACAGCGGTATTTCACGCGATAGCTGGCAAAGACTTGCCCCGGTCATCCCCGCGCCTTAAATCCTACGAGCAACCATGTCCACTGAAGAAGGAATCTATATCAATGGGAAGAGGCACATGGTAGCCATTGTCGCCGCCCAAGCAATTGCGCATCTATGAGCACAGCACAACAACAGGCCGAAGCCCTAGCGGCCGGGCTATACGCCCACCAAGTCGAGGGCATCGCCTTTTTGTTGGGTCGCCAGCGGTTCGCTCTTTTTGCCAGATCCCATTGAAGTGGAACAGACCTATCGGTACGCCGGTGTTCGCACACGACGGGGAGCGGACTTGACCATAAAATTAGTTGCCAGCGATGCCGACAAGGACGAGCCTATATAACGTGAATTCGGATGAGCAGAGGGGCGAAAGCTCAACAGGCTAGTTTTTGTCTCCAGTCGATCACCAAGCTCAAAACTAACGTTTCTTGGTTGACAGCGGGAATCGTCGCGTTATTTTTGCAAACGCGTCCATTACAAACGTGTTTATTAAGCAAGTCCCGCTACATCGGGTTATTGTTGAATACAAGAACTTTGTTCGGCATACGATAGCACCCTTAAGATTGGCGAATAGGAAAACCCTTCACTTGGCAGACCAATTCCTGCTGTGCAAACGAGCTTTTATCGAAACCATCATCGATCAACTCAAAAATATCGCCCAGATTGAACACACAAGGCTTCACCGCGACTTCAGGCGCGGCCATCGCAGCCCGAGCGATTTTATGATCAATCTCATCGGCGGATTAATTGCCTATTGCCAATAACCTAAAAACTAGCCCTAAAAAGCGATGCACGACTCCAGTTAGAAGGCCGCTTAACCCGAACTCACGTTAAGTGAGAAAATCGAGGAGAAATCAAGCGATGTCGAAATTATCGGCGAAACTGAAGAATAACCAAGCCTATCTCATGTACTGGGCAATAGTCTGTGCCTTCTGCATAGGAATGGCGGCTTGTTCGACAGACGCTTTGATTGGCCCCAAAAAGGGCAAGGCACAGAAGATCACCGGAGAAATCGAGGATAAATTAGGTGATGCACAGATCACCGGAGAAATCGAGGAAGAATCAGGCGATGCACAGATCATCGGAGAAATCGAGGAAATCGAGGATAAATTAGGTGATGCACAGATCACCGGAGAAATCGAGGAAGAATCAGGCGATGTTGAAATTATCGGCGAAATTGAAGAATAACCAAGCCTATCTCATGTACTGGGCAATAGTCTGTGCCCTCTGCATAGGAGTGGTGGCTTGTTCGGATAGCGCACTGACACGACCAGAAGCCAACGATGGCGGTGAGGCCTCTTTCTTTATTAGAAGCAAAGTCGTCGCTGCTACCTTGTCGCGTGCTGAGGTAGTTATAACGGGCTCAAATATGGATGAGATACGTCAAGACTTGACCATTGATGGAGACGTGATTACTGGAATCGTACAAAACATACCCGCCGGGGAAGAACGCCGTTTCGTCCTGAATGGATACGATTCCTCTGGCAACTTAGCCTATAGTGGATCGGCAATTGCCGACGTAGTTGCCGGAGAGCAGGTAACGATCAGAATTACAATGTGATGTTACGCAGCCTTTAGCTGCTGTAATTCGTCAAAGGCGTGTCGAATGGCCTTGAGATAGAGTTTTGATCGGAGGGCAAACGGATTCATCCGTTGCTTGATGCGCAGCCACTCTAAGGAGAACGCCGCATAGAT
>JAJDYK010000077.1 GCA_022825185.1 Candidatus Latescibacterota bacterium
AAGGCTATCTCGGCTAACGATGAGAAAACGCGGCTGTCTTGCAGAATTAGGTGTCGGTGCAACAAAGCAGTACTCTCCCGAACTCACTGCTCTCCGATTTGTTCACAATCCATTGGCTACCGAGAATGGATATGAAGCCGACCCATCGCACAGCGAAATTATCGGTCTACCACAAGGCGACTCACCCCAAGCCGCGCTGATCGGCGATCTGATCGCCGAGTGCATACAAGCCATTCATCCTGCACTAATTGATGACTAGATGCAAGCGTTTCACCGCCCTCTGCCCAGCCGCTCCAACGCCAAAACCAGCACAACGCCCACGGCAATCAGCCCCAAGCTCAGCCAAACCTCGCCGTTGAATTCCTGCGGCCACGCGCATTCGTAGCGCCCGTCCTCCAGCGCGTTGCGGAACGGCCACACCTTGCGCAGGGACCCCAGCATCAGCCCCACCAAAAAGGCCATGGTGCCAGCGCGAAAGCGACTCAGCAGATGCTTGAGCAGCCGCGAGAAGCCCAGCAGACCGATAACCGCCCCAACGCCAAAAAGGGCCAAGATCGCCCAATCGAACTCGTGTACCGCGGTCAAGACCTGCTGGTATTTGCCCATAACCACCAGCAGAAACGAACCGCTAATCCCCGGCAGAATCATCGCGCAAATGGCCACCATGCCGGCCAACGCGAACTTGTAGCCCTCAACTCCAGTCTCGACCGGCACCAACGTAGTGATGGCGTAGCCAACCACTGCGCCAAGAACCGTCAGCCCCCACTGCGCCGTCTTCCATCCAGCAACCTGCCGCGCGACCACGAGCGCACTGGCCAAGATCAAGCCGGTGAAAAAGCCCCACACGGGCTGAGGGTGCGTTGCCAGCAGCCAAGTTATGAACTTGGCCAGCGAGATGATGGCCAAGCCGATGCCGAGCAGTAGCGGCACCAGAAAGGGGGCATTGACTCGGTGCAACACTTCGATCAAGCGCCCCCGCACCAAGGCACTCACGAGCCGTTGATCAACTGCGGCAATAGTCCCGACCAACTCGTCGTAAATGCCCGTAATCAAGGCGATCGTCCCCCCGGAAACCCCGGGAATCACATCGGCTGTACCCATGCACAGCCCGCGCAAGACCAGTCCGGGTGCGCGGCGTCTCCCCTCGACTAGCAGCTCACTTGCTTTCACCAAACAGCTCCATCTGCTGTGCGTGTTCGCGCATGAATTCCACGATCAGGCGATCGGCTCGCGGCAGGGCGAAGTCGTCCAACGCCTCTGGCGCGATCCAGCGCCAAGCAGCGCAACCCAGCGCTTGGGGGGTGCCGCTCACATAGCGAGCGGCAAATGCGTGTAAGGTGATGCTAAAGTGCGAATAGGCGTGATCCACGCTCGTCAAACGCTCATCCACCTCGATCTCAATGCCCAATTCCTCGCGGATCTCGCGCACCAAGCATTCAGGCAGGGTCTCGCCGGGCTCCTGCTTGCCTCCGGGAAACTCCCACAGGCCACCGAGCATCCCCTCGGCCGGCCGCTGGGCGATTAGCAACTTGTCGCCCTTGCGAATCAAGCCAGCCGCCACTTGATAATGCGGCTTCTGTTTCCTAGGGGCCTTGCGCGGCAGAGAAGCCGGGTCGTCCAGTTCGGCCTTGGCCCGACACCAGTCGCCGACCGGACACGTCGGGCAAGAAGGGCTTTGCGGCGTGCAGACCCGCGACCCCAACTCCATCATCGCCTGATTGAAGTCGCCGGCCTCGCCCCTGGCCAGCAGAGTCTCGCCAGCAGCGATGAGTTGCGCCTTGACGTGGGCGCGGGTCGGCTCTTCCTCAATCCGCAACAAGCGGCAGAGCACGCGAGTTACATTGCCGTCGAGCACCGGGTGATCGCGGTCGAAGGCAATGCTGCTGACGGCTGCGGCCGTGTATTGGCCAATGCCCGGCAGCTCGATCAGCTCTTGGTACGTATCCGGTATGCGGCCTCCCAACTCAAAGGCCATGCGCTTGGCCGCCTTGTGCATGTTGCGCGCTCGCGCATAGTAGCCCAAGCCCTCCCAGACCTTGAGCACTTGATCTTCGGAAGCAGCGGCCAGCGCTTGAAGCGTGGGAAACGCGCGGATAAAACGCTCGAAATAGGGGGCCATCTGATCCACCCGGGTCTGTTGCAACATGACCTCGGATACCCAGACGTGATAGGGATTGCCGCTGTCGCGCCAGCTCGTCTGCCGCTTGTTTTGGCGATACCAAGCCAAGAGCCGAGCGCGGAAGGCGCTGAGCGCATCCTGATCGTCGAGCAAGCTGCGGCTCAATCGTCTTCCTCTTTCAGCCAGTCGGTTTGCGGCATGGCTTTGAGAGCCCCGACCGTCTCAGCGGCCAAGAGGGCATCGACGACCGCAGCCTCAGCGGCCGCAGCTCCAGCGGCAAAGAGCGCATAGAGCTTTTCTTCACCCACCATCTTCACAGGTGCGTCCGGCTCTTGGATAATGCCCGTAGTGGAAAAGGCGAGGACGAGGCCCTCGCGCGTATGCGGATTCCACAAGCCCGTCCGCGCCAACCCCAGCGCAGCGCGGCCAGCCAACCGCTCTAGTTGGCGCGGGATAAGAGGCGCATCCGTAGCCACGACCGCAGCAAAAGTCTGCGGTCCCCCTGCCCCCTCGCCCACCGTCAGGACGCGACCGGCCCAATGCAACTCGTGCCCCCCATTGACCGCAGCCAGCACCCCCAGCGCGTATTCGCCGACCCGGCGCGAGGCCGTACCGACGCCGCCCTTGTAGCCAAAGGCCTGTAACCCGCCACCGACTCCAGCATTGCCCGTGGGCACCGCGCTGCCAGCACTGACCAATGCCTCGTCTGCGTGGGCGTGCGTCAGGACCTTGCGCACGAGCGCGGGATCGTTGACAGCCGTGTCGTCGATCCCCACGACCACCGGCGGCCAGCCAGCTACTGTCGATAGTCCGGTGTCGCGGCCCAAGCTGTGGCGAATTAAGGATTCGTACACCCGGCCAACGACCGGGGTCGGGGCCAAGACAATGGGCGAGGAAAAGGTGCCGAAATCTTCGGCGACCCCAAGGCCGCTCATGGCGTCGCCACCGTCTATGGAGAAGCGACCGATAAACAGCTTGCGCTCTTCTACCGAGGCTGGATACGGAATAATGGCCGTGAGACCGGTGTACAGATCAGGCGTGCGAATATCCACATGGCCCACGCTAACTCCGGCCACATCGACAATGGCGTTGTGCGGCCCCGCCGCATCGTCCGCTAGGTGCGAGCGATTCATTTAAGCCGACCGTATGCGCGCATGATTTCGACCAAGCGGTCCAACGGCAGAGCGTGGATGGTATTGCCGCCGCGGCCGGTCATGGTGTGGGCCGTAGTCAGCGAGTTGAGAATGGCTTCCTCCGTAGCCTCAATTACGCCTTGGAACAGTCCCGAAATCCAACGGTCGGAGAGCATGGCGAGCGCGTCCGGCGGCTCGGGAGAAGCCGTGGAAAACGCCAGCCAGAGATCGCCGCTGCCTTGGGTAGAGATCGCGCCCGTGCGCGCCATGCCCAGAGCCACTCGCTTGCACACGCGCTGGAGTTGAATGGGGATCAACGGCGCGTCCGTGGCCACCGCGGCAATCATGGACTTGCTCTTGCCACCACGCACCGGCATCAGGTCGGTAATCTCCCGACCCACCGGGACGCCATCAACGCGCAGTTGGGGCCGCCGACCAAAATTCGCCTGCACCAGCACGCCCACGGTATAGACCCGATCGCCGCAGGGAATTTTGCGCGACGCCGTACCAATGCCGGCCTTAAAGCTATAGGCCCGCATCCCAGTCCCACCGCCAACACAGCCTTCGGCCACCGGCCCGTCGCGCACCGCGTCGAGGGCTGCTACCGCGTGTGCGGGCTGCACATGCCGCCCGACCTCGTCGTGGAGGAACGCAGCCCACGTCTCGCCGACTATGGGTGCGGGCTGCAAATCGCTTTTGAACAGGTCGGGATCGCGCGCCAGCATCCACTCCACCGCCCCATCGTACACCGCGCCGACGCTGGACGTGTTGGTAAAAAGGACGGGGCCAGCCAACAGGCCCGTGCGGCGCATCGAGCCTACCCCCATCAGCTCGCCATTGCCGTTGAGCGTGAAGTCGGAGGCAAACGCGGGCGTGCGCGGCACAATCGCCGTCACACCGGTGCGCACCGGCCCTCCCTCTTCAATCAGCGTCAGATGGCCGACCTGGACGCCCTCGACATCGGTGATGGCGTTATGGGGACCAGTCGCCAAGTCACCAATTACAATCCCCAACTCGCGCAGGCGCGCCCGCTCCGGCCACACGGGCGCAGCGCGGCCCAATGCAGGCCACACAGCCGCGCTTAGCCCCAAGCCGAGAAAGGTCCGGCGATTCATGTCAGATCGCTTGGACAATCCGCTCCCCTAGCTCGCAGCAACTCAATCCACCCCCTAAATCGGGCGTCCCCACGCCCTGCTCGCCGATTGCGACGCGCACCGCTTCCTCAATTCGGTCCGCCCCACTCGCGGCTTCTGGATCGCCATGTTGTTGGCCCAACCAGCGCAGCATCAAAGCTGCCGACAGGATCATCGCCACCGGATTGGCCTTCCCCTGTCCAGCGATGTCGGGCGCAGTGCCGTGCGAAGGTTGGAACACAGCCGCATCCTCGCCGATGTCCCCCGAAGGAGCCAGTCCCAAGCCGCCGACCAAACCAGCGGCCAAATCCGAAATAATGTCCCCGTACATATTCTCGGTAACCAGCACGTCGTATCCCGTCGGCTGCTGCACCAAGTACATGCTCAGTGCGTCGATGTACGCGTAGTCGCGTTCGACATCTGGATAGTCGGCAGCCACCTCGTCGTACACGCTGCGGAAGAAGGCCATCGAGCGGAAGACGTTGGCCTTGTCAACGCACGTTACCTTCATCGGCGTCCGGCCGCGCTGCTGCGCCAGCTCAAAGGCGTAGCGCACCACCCGTTCGGTTCCGGTTCGTGTGATCACCATAGAGTCCACGGCCACTTCGCCGCGCAATTGGATGCCGCCGTTCATGGAGGCAAAAAGCCCCTCGACGTTCTCGCGCAGGATGACGAAATCAATATCGCCCGCCTCCAATCCCTTGAGCGGAGTATGCGCGGCGGCATACAGGTAAATCGGCCGCACTCCTGCGTACAGATCCAGTTGAAAGCGCAAATCGACTTGTGGCCGCATCTCCGTTCCGTCCGGCCAGCGCACGTGCGGCAATCCCATCGCTCCCAGCAGCACCGCATCCGACCGGCGGCATCCTTCCACCGTCGCCTCCGGCAGCGGATCCCCTTGCTCCAGATAGCACCCCGCGCCACACGGATACTCGGCGAACGCAAGAGCAGGAGTCCCCAACGCATTGAGCACCTTTAGAGCCTCATCCATGACCTCCGGTCCGATGCCGTCGCCTTTGAGCACGGCGATGTCGTAGGCCATTTTTAGCTCCACAAGCGGTCGTGCGGCCGCTCGTCGTCCCACTCGTCGGTGGGGCCAAAAATCTCCGGCTGGTCTGGGTCGGCAAACGACCGCAGCACTTCTTCGTTGAGGCCGCTAAAACCCAACCCCGGCCCCTCCGGCACCGCAATGTGCCCGTCCTCAATCAGGGGCACCGGCAAGCCCTCAACCAAGCTGCTCCACTGCTCTAGCTGATCGACCGAGTGGTTTTCGAGCACCATGAAGTTCTCCGTCGCCGCGGCGCAATGCACCGAAGCCAATGCCGCCACCGGCGACATGGCCATGTGTAGCGCCATGGCAATGCCGTGCTCCTGCGCCAAGTCGCCGATTTTTTTGGTCTCGAGAATCCCGCCGGAAGAGGCCAAGTCCGGGTGGGCAACGGCAATGGCGCGCCGTTCAAATAGGGGCAAGAAGTTTTCCTTGAGATAGATATCCTCACCCGTGCACACGGGCGTATCCACGGCCTCGGCGAGCCGCTGCCACTGGTCGGGCAACTGCCAAGGGATCATGTCCTCGTACCAAGCTAGGCTGAACTGATCCAGTGCCTTGCCCAAGCGGATGCAGGACTCGACGCCAATGTGGCCAAAGTGATCGACGGCCAAGGGAATTTCATAGCCGATCACCTCGCGCACCTGCGCCACGTATTCGCAGAGAATGTCGATGCCCTTATTGGTAATCTGAATCCCCGTAAATGGGTGCATGATGTCGCGGCTTTCCAACATGCCCGGCGGCGCGATCAGCGCGTCTTCGACCCCCCGCAGCAACCCAATGCCGACGTCCATTTTGAGGAACTTAAACCCCCGCTCCATCCGCTCCTTGAGCAACTGTCCCATCTCCCGGCCATCGCGCCGCGTCGGGGTATCGCAGTAGCAGAGGATCCGATCGCGGAACTTGCCGCCAGCCAGTTGGTAGGCCGGCACATTATAGGCTTTGCCCGCTAGGTCCATCAGCGCCATCTCAACGCCGCAGACGCCACCAGCTTGGCGCGCGTGGTGGCCGAACTGTTTGATCTTGCGGAAGAGCTTATCGACGTTGCAGGGATTTTCGCCGAGTACGCGGCTTTTGAGCATCAGCGCGTAGGTCGGGCTGCCTCCGTCGCGCACCTCGCCGTAGCCAGAGATGCCTTGGTTGGTGTCGATGCGGATGATCGTCGCGCGGAACGGCGCGCCGCGCAGATTGGCGACGCGCATATCCGTGATCTTCAGATCCGAGGGGCGAGAGTGCGTATTCACGTTTTCTTCCATTCTTGTCTCCATTTTCGCTGGATGTATTTTAGGGGCTTCCAATGATATTCCGCCCACATTTTTTCGTCAACTTAGGAGATCGACATGAAGCTGAAAGACAGAGTAGCCCTCATCACCGGCGGCAGCAGCGGCATTGGCCGGGCTGCAGCCGTGGCCATGGCCCGCGAAGGAGCCAATATCGCGCTGACGGCCCGCCGCGCCGAGCGCTGCGAGGAAGCTGTCGCCGAAATCGAAGGACTAGGCGGCCAAGCGCTGGCCTTGCCCGGCGACGTAGCTAATGCCGAGCATGTCGCCGGACTAGTGGCCGCCACTGTCGAGCGTTGGGGCCGCCTCGACATCGTCGTGCCCAACGCCGGCATCAACGGAGTCTTTGCCCCCATCGAGGACATCACGCCCGAGGAGTGGGATCAAACGCACAACATCAACGTGCGCGGCACCTTCCTCACCGTCAAATACGCCATCCCCCACCTACGCGCTGCCGGAGGCGGCAGCATCATCGTCGTCTCCTCGGTCAATGGCAACCGCATCTTCTCCAACTTCGGCTTCACCTCCTATTCCTGCTCCAAAGCCGCCCAAGTTACCTTCGCCAAAATGGCCGCGGTCGAACTGGCGCAGTGGGACATCCGCATCAACGTCATCTGCCCTGGTGCCACCAAAACCAGCATCGGCGAGAACACTTTCCCCCGCAACATCGACAAGATCCGCATCCCCCGCGAGTTCCCCCAGGGCATGATCCCCCTACAACAACGCGCCGCCAGCGCCGAGGAGGTCGCCAACGCCATTCTCTTCTTGGCGTCGGACGAGGCCAGCTATATCACGGGAACCGAGATGTACGTCGATGGAGCGCTGTCGCTGTTTCAGGGGTGAGAGTTCGCAAGTTCACTCTGCTGCGCTGATTGTAATCGCACAGGGACGGCCCTCAAAACGCCGTCGGCCGCCCCTGCGCCCCATCCACGGGAATCATCGCTCCATTGATCCAATTCGCGCGCTCGGACACCAGAAACGCCACCACATCCGCCACCTCTTCTGGCGTCCCCAAGCGCCCAGCGGGAAACTCCCGTTCTACAAACTGGGCAAAGTGCTCGGGCTGCTCTTCCTGAAAACGCGCCCACCCACCGCCGGGGAAAAATATCGACCCCGGCGCGACCGTGTTGACCCGCACCCCGCATTCGGCCAACTCCAGCGCCAGCGCACCAGCGAGAAAAATCTCCGCGGCCTTCGCGCTTCCGTATTGGGACTTAGGCCCGGGCTTCCATCCCGAAATCGACGAGACGATCACCACCGCGCCCCCGCCTCGCTGCCGCATGTAGGGCAGGGCCACCCGCGTCGTGCGCACGGCGTGGAACACGTTTAGGTCAAAGGTTTCCTCCCAGTCCTCGTCAGTAGTTTCGAGCAGACTCTGTTCGCCAGCCGCCCCACCCACATTGTTGACCAAAATATCGACGCCGCCCCACTCAGCCGCGCAGCGCTCGACAACGGCCTCCACTTCCGGCCGCGAGCGCACATCGGCAACCTCGGCAATGGCTTCAGCCCCAGTCGCCCGCACCTGCTGTAATGCGCGGTCGAGCGGCTCTTGGTCGCGGGCACAAATCGCCACCTTGCACCCCTCGCTGGCCAGCGCCAACGCAATCGCCCGGCCGATCCCCCGACTCCCTCCAGTTATCAGAGCAATTTTGTCTTTCAGTTCTAGATCCATTTACGACCTCCTTTGTGCAAAGCGGGAAAGACGCAGGAACTCGATGGGATGCTGGGTATGGCCTTCCAGCGCCAGTTCGGCCAAAATTTCGCCCACTACCGGAGAGAATTTGAAGCCGTGGCCGGAAAAACCTGCCCCGAGCACTACGGCCGGGCATTCGGGGTGGATGTCCAAGACGAAGTTCTTATCCGGCGTCAGCGAATACATGCAGACGGCGTATTTGCTCAGCTCTGGTTGCAGCGCGGGAAAGAATCGCGCGAGAAAATCGAGGACGCAGGGTTGATCTCCTTCAGCCAGTGCGCGGTCGAGTCGGAGCGGGTCGTCCACCGGGTCATGCGATACATTGTGCTCAGCCAACTTGAGGCCCCACGGCTCTTCAGCGGGAAAACCATAGAAGTACTGTTCGCCGTCGGCGATGAAGAAGCAGGGGAACGCGCCGCGTGCGTACTGCTCCACGCCGCGCCCCTGGTACCACAACAGCACCTTGCGCACTACGCACGCCGCCACGCCCAGCCGACCTAGCTCCGGCACCGCCCAAGCCCCAGTCGCCAGCACCAACCGCGCAGCGAGCAAGCGCCGTCGCTCGGTCTCCACTATCACTCCTTCGCCTTCGCGCCGCCACGACAGCATGGTCTCCCCAGTGTAGAGCTTTGCGCCGTGCTGCTGAGCCAATACAACGTGCTGACGGACGCAGTCCTCGACTCGGAGAAAACCGCCTAGCGGATCGTAAAAGCCACTCCACTCCTCGGGAAAAGCCAAGCTGGGGTAGCGTTCGGCAATTGCTGTCCCATCCAGCTCCTCATGCGGCAGGTCGTGCGCCTGATAACAGGCCGCCTGCCCCTGCATCGCCTCCGCGTTGGGATCGCCCGCCACCAGCAACCCGACGCGGGCAAAGAGTTCCCCCGCCCCTTCGGCCTCTAGCTCCTCCCACAGCGCGTAGGCTCGATGCAGCAGGGGCACGTAGTCGGGATGCTCCATATAGGCTTTGCGAATGAGGCGAGTATCCCCGTGCGAAGATCCCCGGTCGTGAGCTATGCCAAAGCGCTCCACAGCGCAGACGCGCACGCCGCGGCGCGCCAAGTGGTACAGCGCGGCACTGCCCATGCCACCAGCCCCTGCGACGATGACATCGTATTGTTCTGTAATCATTTGATTAACCTCCCATCGAATCCGGGCCTTGATGCAAACTTCAAACTTCCCCCATCGTCCGCAACCCACAACTTGACGCTACTAGCCCTAACCGCGATACTTTTTTGTCTATATTAACTCCAACTTAGAGCTTAGCCGTGCGCATTGTCACTGGCACCTATCGCGGTCGGCAGATTCCCTCCGGGCGACGCCTGCGCCAGATCCGCCTCACCTCCACGCGCCTCAAAGAAGCCGTATTCTCCATGCTCGGCCCCAACCTGAAGGGCCGTA
>JAJDYK010000275.1 GCA_022825185.1 Candidatus Latescibacterota bacterium
AGGCGTCATTGGCGGGTCGGGGTTGTACCACATAGAAGGAGTTGAAACGGTCGCCGAGCACCGGTTAGATACGCCCTTTGGCGCGCCTTCGGACGCCATTGTCGAGACGCGTATCGGTGGGCGCACGGTGCATTTCCTGCCACGACATGGCCGGGGGCATAGGCTGCTGCCGAGCGAAGTGCCCTCGCGCGCCAATATCCACGCGTTCAAGCAACTAGGTGTGAACCACGTTTTGGCCATCAGCGCTTGCGGCATCATGCAGGAAGAGATCCGGCCTGGGGACATGATCGTGCCCGACCAGATTTTTGACCGCACGCGCGGACAACGCCCATCGACGTTTTTCGGCGATGGGATCGTCGGACACGTGATGTTTGCCGACCCTTTCTGTGAGACGTTGCGGGGCGAGGTCATCGCGGCGGCACAGGCGGCAGGTGCCAACGTCCACGCGGGCGGCACGTACCTCTGCATGGAGGGGCCGGCCTTTTCCACCCGCGCTGAGTCGCATTTCTACCGCAGCGCTGTGGGCGCGGCTGTGATCGGCATGACCGCTCTGCCCGAGGCCAAGCTGGCGCGCGAGGCGGAGATGTGCTACGCGCTGCTGGCGACGGGCACGGACTACGATTGCTGGCACGAGGAGGAAGAAGACGTGAACATCGAGCAAGTGCTAGCGGTGCTGCGGGCTAACAGTGCTTTGGCCGTGCAGATCGTCGCCGAGGTAGCCACGCGCCTGCCGAGCGAATCTGCTTGCCCTTGTTTGCGCGCTGCTGAACGCGCCATCATCACCGACCCTGCGGCGATTCCCTTAGAAGCGAAGGAGCGGCTCCGCGCACTTTACGGAAAGTATATAGACTGATGAATAATCCCTTTAGAATAGCGGTTGTAGGCGTCGGTCGGATTGGCGTATTCCACGCCCGCCACGTCCAAGAGCTAGCCAGCGAGCGAGGCGATTGTGCGTTGACCGCCGTAGTGGATGGCTACGGCGACTTGGCCGCCGAGGTCGCGGCTCAACTACAGGCGGGTCAAGAAACGGCGATTGGCGTCTTCAAAGACGTAGAGGAATTGGTTGCTGCTAAGGCAGCCGACGGCGCGTTTATTGCCTCGCGCACTGAAAACCACTACCGCGAGGCTCAGACTTTGATCGACGCGGGCTGGCGCGTGCTGATGGAAAAGCCGCTGACGCACTCTCTGGCCACAGCGCGGGAGTTTGCCGCCTACCTAGACGCCGACGATTTTCGCCGCACGGCGCTGATGCAGGCTTTTATGCGCCGCTTCGACGCGCCGCTGCTATGGGCCAAAGCCCTGTTGGATCGAGGCGCTATCGGCGCGCCGTTCAAGATCGTCTCGATCCTCGAAGATCCAGTGCCGCCGCCCGAAGGGTACAATAGCTCCGGCATACTCTCGGATATGGCGGTGCACAATATCGACGAGATTCTCTGGCTCGGTGGACAGCAGCCCGAGCGGCTGGCTGGCTTTGGCAGCCTGCTGTACAACCAGCAGCACACGGACGTCAAAGAGGACTTCGACGATGCTCTCTTGCAGATGTACTTTCCCGAAAATCTAATCGGCCAAGTGACGGTGAGCCGCAACCACGTGGCTGGGTATCGCAATGAGACTTGGGTTTACGGGACGGAGGGCTTGGTGCATGTGGGGGCCTTTGGTGAGGATCCGCTTATGGTGGAAGTGGAGGCATTGGGGCGGCGAGGCTTAATCGAGCGGCGGGAATTTGCTCTGCGCGATTACGGCGCAGAAGTGCCGTTTTTTATCGAGCGCTTCGGGCCGGCGTACAAGGCCGAGGTGGCCCACTATATCGACCAGTGCCGCACTGGAGCGCCCTTTGCCGTTGATCACCGCGATGGGCTGAGGGCGCTGGAGATTGCGATGGTGGGGAGTGGGGCGTTGCGGGGACGCGAGGGAGGCGTAGCGGTGTGATTTTGCCGGGTACAATTGAGACAGTAGCGAGTTGATTCAGGAAGTACGGATATGCAAGTCACGAGGATCGAGACTCTCCGGGCCAGCCGCTTTATGTACGTGCGGGTGCACACCGACGAGGGCATATCGGGCGTCGGCGAGTTGTTGGCCCACAAGGGGGCTTCGTACATCCGGCCGGATCTGTCGCTCGCCGGTGGAATCACGAATTGCAAAAAGATTGCGGCGCTGGCCGAAGCAAGCTACGTGGGAGTCGCCCCGCACAACCCGCTGAGTTGCGTCCTGACTGCGGCGTGCGTGCAACTCGACGCCGCCATCCACAACGTCGCTATCCAAGAGTACCCGAGGGATGAGTACGATGCCCCGAAACGGGATCTGGTCGAGATGCCACTGCGGCGCGACGGTGGTTTCCTGATTGTGCCGCAGACTCCCGGTATTGGAATTGAACTGAACGACGAAGCGTTTCCGCACTATCCGCCTGAGCCGTACGCTCGGGAGCCGGTGATTGGCCCCGACGGCGCTCTGCGGGATTACTGATTAATATGATAAGGCTGACTCAAATAACCTCAGAGCAGTTGGAGTGGTACAAAGAAAAAACTGGGGGCTTCTATGGAATGGATTTCAATTTTGGAGGACCGTCGGGATTTTTCGGATTCTATGGCGAGTTTGATATCTCCAGCGAAGGTCAGGTTGACTTGGCAAACCTCCTAGTAGCCCATTCCTGCGAACGCGAGCAGGAGGAGATGATTGTCGAGATTAGTGCTCTGCAACAGACGATCATGGATGGTCTATGGTCTGTTACATTGCGCCAAGAAAATCGACTCGAAGCTGTCTGGGAGGAGTTTAAGTTGGAGTTTTTCTCCCAACCAACACGCGATGGAACGGTCGCAACTCATTTGTTACTCTCACACGACAATCCCGCCATTTTTAGAGAGCCTTATTTCAATGATTACTTTGAACTGCGATCTGACCGTGCCCGCAAGAAGTCTGACCTGCAAGATCCGGGGGGTTACTACCCCGTAAGTCCGAAGCAAGCCCCTGAACGGGCTGAGGCTGTTGACGTGGCGGAACTTGCGCGTCGCATTCAGGGCAAACCACTAGTGGCGTTCACGGGCGCTGGGTTATCGACCGCGGCAGGTATTCCCGCGTTTGACGGAAAAGGTGGACTACAGGAGCAATTCCCCATCGACAATTACCGTTTCCCCGGTGCTGTTGCCGATTGGATAATACGCCGACCTCGTGAGACGGCTCTGGTACTGGGAACATTCTATACCCGCTTTATGACAGCCAGCCCCACCGAAGCCCATGCGGCTCTTGCACAATTGGAAAAACACGGGATACTGAAGCACATCATTACGGGCAATTTTGACGGGCTACACGAATGGGCCGGTAGCCAAAAAGTGCATATAAATGAACCCAAATACTTTAAAGGCTCAGACGAGGGCTGGGCTTGGATTGAGGAAGGTCAGGTAGCTTTGGTTGCAGGCGTGTCGATGGATGCAAATAACGGCCTGCTGGACTATGCCCGTGACAACGCCCTCCAAATTGTCGTTGTGGCTCCAGAACGACCAGACTTCATGCATTCACAGGACTGGTTTGTCGAGGGTCTTGCCGAGGATGTCTTGCCTGAACTGACAAAGCTGCTCACCATCTGATCATGCACTTTCCTCGACTTGGCGCGCCATCTGCGCCATATAGGCGGCTCGACCCATGAGGTCTTTCTTGTAGTTCCAGCGCATCTTTTCCGGGTACATCACCAGAGAGCGATCTGCCAAGGGCAGAGACACTTGGACGCTGCCCTGCCGGTGCGATTGGCGCAGGGCTATGGCCAACTCCAGGGCATGGCGCAAATCGTCGCCGCTGGTGATTGTCAAGTCTCCGCCTTCTTCGAGGACGCGGATGATATCCTCGACAATGGCCCGCATCACCGGCCCGGGATCCTGCCAGCCCTCGTCGTCGTACCCTCTCTCCTCCTCGGTGTATTGCTCGAACACCCCTTCCTCCTCGACCAAAGGAATCCCTCGACCGCTGTGCTTGAACAGGCGCAAACCGAGGGCCGTATTGTTCCAATTGCAGATCAGCCCCTCGCTGCCCACCACTTCGAGGCCGCGCCAAGTTGGGCCGGGGAAGCTGCTGAAGCACTCTATGCCATTGCCAAAGCGAATGTACCCACCCACGCCGCCGAAACCAGTGGCTCCCTCCTCGTAGGGTTCCTCGTGATCGCTGTGGGGATCGCCCTCGACCCGGCCGACGACCCACTCCGCCGGTGCCTTAGCGGCGAATTTGCGCGCCAAGTTCAGACCGTGGCAGCCCCCCTGGCCGTTGCCGCCGTACAGATTGATGCGCTGCACTTGGCCAATCGCCCCTCCTGCGGCCAACTCGTAGGCCCGGCGGTAGTCTGGATGGCTCGACACCATGACGCCCGAGGCCAGATACACGCCCCGCCGCTGGCAGCTCTCCACCATGCGATCGGCTGCGGACAGCCGGGCCGTCAGCGGTTTTTCGCAAAAGATGGCCTTGGCTCCGGCGTTGGCCGCGGCCACCACCGCTCCGGCGTTGGCTCTCACCGGCAGCACTGGCATGGCGATATCGATCGCCTCGCGGGCCAACATCTCCTCGTAGTTGGCGTAGCCGGGCACCCCGAAGCGGCGGCAACCTAGCGCCAGATTTTCCGCATCCGTATCGGCAATGGCCACCACCTTGCACAAGGGGTGCACATCAAAGGCCCGGGCTCGGCTGGTGCCAGCCCGTCCGCAGCCAATGACGCCGACCCGATATTTGGCTTCTCGTTTTTCTCGCATGAAGATCCGTCCCAGCTATTGGATTACTTGGGAAAATAGGGCAGTTCGAGACCGGATATGTGCTGCAGGATGCGGATTACCTGGGCGCTGTAGCCGTACTCGTTGTCGTACCACACGTACAGCACGCAGCGTTTGTCCTGGGTAATGGTCGCTCCCGAGTCGACGATACCGGCCCTCTCATTGCCGACGAAGTCGCTCGATGCCACTTTGGGCGAGTTCGTGTAATCGATATAGATGTACTAGTTTATTAGTATAATTGTTATAAAAATTGCTAGCGCCCAACGCCGAGGTAGCCCACTATATCGACTTGCCCATAGGGCGACCGAGTGTTAGCCTAGTCCCGTTAGCAACTTTTGCAATAGCGTACTGTAGCTGCGGCGGATGGACGAGACCTGACCATGGGAGATTGTTATGGAACTAAACTATTTCACCTCGTATTTCTCATCCTTTTTAGCCATAGTTATAGCCTTCTCTTTCGCCATAGCCATAGCCCTGTATGGACGGACCGAAGAAAAGAATCGCGCACGGCTGGAACAGCTAGCTGATCGGCTGCGCCAGCTCTACAAGTGCGCCGGTCAGCCGGCCCTGCGGGTGCGCCGTCCCAGACGACTCCACTTTGAGATGCATCGAGCCCTCCGAGAATTGGAGATGAGTCTCAGGACTTTGGAGCGTCATCACCAAATCCAGAGCCGTCGGCTGCGCTCTCCCCGGCTGTTCCTCGACGACCCTAAACCAGCCCTCGACAATATGGATCAGCGCCTCTCGCGGCTGGAAGAGATCGACGCCAGATAGAGGAACCGAGCCGAGCTGGCTCCGTTGTCGTTCATCCATAACTTGACAGTCCATGAAAAATGTATATGTTGTCGTCAAATTGTTGTGAAAAATGACGATAACATAGTCAAATGACGATTTCGCGTATATTTGAAGCCCCTAAAAAGAGCTTCTTTCTCTTAGGACCGCGCGGCGTTGGCAAAAGCACCTATTTGCGAATCGCTTTTCCCGATGCGCACGTCATCAATTTGCTCGCCGAGGATACGTACCAGCGCCTGCTTGCAAATATAGGAATCTTAGCCGCCGAATTGCGGGCTGTGCCCGGCGACCGCTGGGTGGTTTTAGATGAAATGCAGAGACTGCCGGAGCTGCTCAACGAAGTACACCGTTTTATCGAAGAAAAGGGGCTGCGCTTTGTTCTGTGCGGGTCGAGCGCGAGAAAACTCAAACGGGCAGGTGTCAACTTGCTCGCAGGGCGCGCCCTATATCGCGCGATGCACCCCTTTATCCCCGAAGAATTGGGAGAGCGGTTCGCGCTTGACGACGCTTTACAACACGGTTTGCTGCCCATTGTATGGGATTCAGAGGATAGGCCCGAGACGCTCATTGCTTATACGCAGATGTATCTCAAAGAAGAGATTCAAGCTGAAGCCTTGGTACGCAACTTGCCGGGATTCGCGCGCTTTCTGCCCGTTGCGGCGCTCTTTCACGGGCAGACCCTGAACGTGACCAACATTGCCAGAGAAGCTCAAGTTGCCCGCACGACGGTGACGGGTTATCTGGAGATCCTAGAGGAAACGCTCCTCTGCTTTCAGCTTCCTGCCTATGAAACCCAATTGCGCGTGCGCGAACGCAAATTGCCCAAATGGTATTGGTGCGACCCCGGTATTGTGCGAGCCATGAAAAAGGTCACGACACCTCCAACACCAGAGGAACGCGGTGTCCTATTTGAAGGATTGATTGCACAGTTGATTCGGTCGTACACAGACTATCGCAATCTGTGTGATGAATGCTTCTATTGGGGAACCGTTGCGCAAACCCAAACCGAGGTCGATTTCTTGCTCAAACGCGGGGGAGAATTTGTCGCCATTGAGGTCAAGTCCGGCAGCACCTTTGCCGAATCTTGGTGCAAAGGGTTGAGAGTGCTAGCCGACTTAGAGGGGCTGTGCCGACGCATGGTCGTCTATCCCGCAGGGCCTGAGTTACAAACGGCAGATGGCATTGAGATTTTGCCATTATCACAATTTTCCAATCTGTTGGCCGCTGATGCCCTGTGGCCATAAGAACCCTCGCGAAACGGAAACCAGTGCCTACACCGTCAACGACTTCGCCCATTCTTTTGACGGGCGCAACCGGCTACATCGGCGGGCGACTGTTGAGCGTGTTGGAAAGTGCCGGACATCGGGTGCGCTGTGTAACTCGACGTCTGGAGGCACTCCAATTTTGCGTTGCGCCAACGACGGAAGTGGTCAGCGGCAACGTCCTTGATCAAGAAAGCCTAACAGGGACGATGGACGGCGTCGAGGTTGCCTACTACATGGTCCACTCCATGGGTTCAAAGGGCGATTTCGAGGAACAGGACCGCCGGGCCGCGCACAACTTTGGTGAAGAGGCGCGGCGCACCGGCGTCGGGCGGATTATCTATCTCGGCGGTCTCGGCGCAACGAGCGAGGAACTGTCTCCGCATCTTAGAAGCCGGCAGGAGGTCGCCGAGGTCTTGCGCGCATCGGGGGTGCAGGTCGTCGAGTTTCGCGCCTCCATTGTCCTCGGTTCTGGCAGTTTGTCGTTTGAGATGATTCGCTCGCTGGTGGAGCGGCTTCCCGTGATGGTCACTCCGCGTTGGGTAAACGTCACCGCTCAGCCGATAGCGATTGACGATTTGCTGCAATACCTCTCGGCTGCACTCGACCTAAAAACCGACGCTCATGCGATTTTTGAAATCGGCGGTCCTGATGCGGTTTCTTATGGCGACCTGATGCGGGAATACGCGCGGCAGCGCCGGCTCAGGCGGCTGATGATTCCCGTGCCGTTGTTGACGCCGCGCCTGTCTAGCCTCTGGCTCGGTCTGGTGACGCCCTTGTACGCCCGAATTGGGCGGAAACTCATCGACAGTATTCGCCACCCGACGGTCGTCCGCGACGACGCAGCCCGGCAAACCTTTCCGCACATTCAGCCCCAAGGGGTGCGCGATGCCATCGCAAGTGCGCTTGGCAACGAAGACCGCGAATGCGCTGCAACACACTGGGCCGATGCGTATCAACGGAAGTCACGCGACGCATGAAGTTGTCGTAGCGGAGGTCCGCGAAGAGAAATCGGCGGTAAGGAGAATTCTTTATGACAGCCAAAATCAACCAAACGTCCCTCGCACTTGTGAGCGGAGATATTACAAAGGAACGCGTCGATGCGATTGCCAACGCTGCTAACGAGGGACTCATGGGCGGTGGCGGCGTCGATGGTGCCATTCACCGCGCTGGGGGACCAGCTATCGCGGCGGAATGCAGCGCAGTCCGCGCCAAGCAGGGCGGTTGTCCCACGGGTCAAGCTGTTATCACGATGGGTGGCAATCTTCCCGCGAAGTACGTCATCCACACCGTGGGGCCGATCTGGCGGGGTGGAGACGCTGGTGAAGCTGAACTTCTTGCTAGCTGCTATCGGGAGAGTTTACGACTCGCAGTGGAGCACAACATCAAGACGATTGCATTTCCATCTATTAGCACCGGCGTGTATGGTTATCCGGTCGCGCAAGCCGCGGTTGTCGCACTCAATGCAGTGAAGCAATTCCTCGCAGCGCACGACTGTCTCGATGAGGTGCGTTTCGTCCTCTTCGATGATGCGACGTACGGCGCTTACGAGAATGCGCTTGGGGATCGGCGGGAACTGCTTGCGGCCATCCATCGACAGCCCGAGTTGGCTCTTGGGTCGTCGCCAGCCGACGTGTTCTGCGCGGAACGGGACGCTCGCGACGACGCGCACGCCAACGATGGAGACCTCAACGAGCGAGAGCAGTAGGCACCAGATGAGCGTGTAACGCTAACTCGTCTCAAGGTTTGCCTACTCCACCCTTCTAAACGTTCCTCCATCCTGCACGGCTTCGTAGATCTGGGCGAACTCGCGGCTGCCGTCGTCTTCGACGGGAAGGCATTCGGATCCGCTTTCGCAGACGGGCATGGCGTCGCGGGGGTATTCGTTGTGGAGGTCCTGCTTGGAGCAGCCGTAGTAGGTGACTTCGCCGTTGGCGCGGGCGTAGCGATAGACGTGGCGGGGCGGATCGACCCAACTGTAATCCACTCGATATTGCTCTATGGCTTGGAGATCAATCTCAATGCCGAGGCCGGGTCGTTCTGGAACTCGGTAGTAGCCGCCGCGCAGTTGGATGGGGTCGGCCAACAGTTGGCTCTCCCAGATGTTCATGCAGGTAATGGCCGGCCACTTGCTCTGGGGGCAGACCGCACCCAAGTGGGCGGCCCACGTGGTGGTGATGCCCGTGCCGACGAGCTGGAGCCAGAAGGGCTTGTTGGCCACGTCGGCGACTGCGGATTGTTGGGCGATGCCGTGGGCTCCAGCGCAGACGACAAAGCCGTCGGCGACGTCTTCTTGCAGGGTGGTGAGAATCGGCGGCGAGCCGTAGTGCATGGCCAATGGGCGGCGGATGTGGTTGCGGATTTGGGCGTTGCCGGCCACATCGGATTGGGGGATCGGCGTCTCAATCATGGCCACCTGCGGGTATTGCTCCAAGGTTGATAAAAACTCGACGGCACTGGCGGCGTTGGCGAGCGTGCCGTTGAAGTCCAAGTCGAGCTTGAACTGCGGGGGAACGGCCCCAATAATGGCTTGGATGCAGGCGTGCAGGTCGTACCAAGTTCGCGCTTTGAGCTTGGCGGTGGCATAGCCCTGTGCGACGGCGTCAGCGCACTGGCGCGCCCAGTCTGCGGCCGGCATGTCCATGGCCCACCACGATAGCGGACACCACGTGCGGACCTTGGTGCCCAACAGGCGATAAGCGGGGGCACCTAAGACCTTGCCCACCGCGTCGAAAAGTGCCTGCTGGACCCCGGCCCCCAACGCATCCTCCCACAGCAAATCGCCGACGGCGCGGCCGACGATGCGGTCTTCAATGTCTTCGGGGACTTTGGCCCATGTGTAGTTGGGGATGGTCTCGCCCCAGCCTATGGTGCCGTCGGCGAGGGTGATTTTGCAGAGTTGGACGATGCGCCAGTGCGGCAGCCAGTACTGCATGTGCTGATTGGTGTGGTCGGTAAACGGAACGTCTAAGTGGATTAGCTCGACGGATTGGACTTGCATTGGGGGCTCCTTTTAGAAGTGGTTGGAGGGGGCTAGATACGGCGGGACAGGCTAGGTGTCAAGGTGGGGAATGAATGAACGCATGGGAGGTAGGGGCGGTTCGCGAACCGCCCCTACGCACGAGACGCATAACGTCAGTTAGTTATATTGGGTACATGGAAATTCGCCAATTCGCCGAGCAAGTGCTCTTCGGCACGCGCTGGGAAGACAAGCTGGTCGTCCTCGACCGCTACGAGGATCGCGCGCCCGGTGCGGGGATTGCGACCCCCAGTGCGCCGGGTCGCCCGCCCGGCTTGGGGCTGGATGAGTGGCACCACCGAGAAAAGCTCCGCTTCCGCGACGTGCGCCACTTCCACAGCGAAAAAGAGCGCGGGCTGGTCTTGCACTTTTTTGCCAACCACGAGTTGCTCGCCTTGGAGCTGATGGCACTGGCGCTGCTCAAGTTTCCGCAGGCACCGGAGAAGTTTCGCCGTGGCTTGGTGCAGACGCTCAAAGACGAGCAGGAGCACGTGCAGCTCTACCAGCAGCGGATGCAGGAGATTGGGGTGCAATTTGGCGAGATCCCAGTCGGCGATTTTTTCTGGAAGGCCATCGGGCCGATGGAGTCCCCGATGGATTTTGTAACGGGCTTGAGCCTGACTCTGGAACAAGCCAATCTCGACTACGCGCGGCACTACGCCGAGGTCTATCGGCAATTGGACGACCCGGAGACTGCGGCAATTTTGGAGCGGATCTACCGCGACGAGATCGGCCACGTCAAACACGGGTTGACGTGGTTTAGGCGCTGGCAGGAGGCCGAGCTGAGCGAATGGGACGCCTATCGTCAGGCGCTGCGCTTTCCGCTGGGGCCGGCGCGGGCCAAGGGCATTGGCTTCAACCGCACGGGTCGGCTCCAGGCCGGGCTTTCTGCGGACTATATCGACGAATTGGAGCTGTTTTCGCAGTCGCGGGGGCGCTGCCCAGCCGTGTACTGGTTCAACGCCAACTGCGAGGAGCAGGTGGCGTTGGGGCGACCGGGTCTTACGCCGTCGCAGCGGGTGGCCGAGCTGGAAGCTGACTTCCAAGCGCTGCCCATGCTGTTGTGCGTCCGCGACGATGTGGTGCTTTTGCACGAGAAGCCTTCGTCGGGCTTTTTGCGGCGGATGCAGGGGTTGGGTTTTGCGATACCGGAATTTGTCGAGTGCAACGCGGAAGGCTTAGCGGCGCTTGCCGAGCGCAAGGTCAATGCCCTCAGGCCCTGGGGTTGGAGTCCAGACAGTGCCGAGTTGTTTGCGCCGTTGGTCGCGGGATTGCCTCGGGGTGGAGAAGGGACTTGCTGGAGTGCGGCGATTCGGGCGCTCTATGCCAAGTCGTGGAGCGCGGCGCGACTTGGCGAGTTTCTTGCGGTGCAGGAGGCCGATTATTTCTGCGGGACGGATGTCGTCGGCACGGCTTGCGAGACGACAGACCAAGTCCTAGCGGAGATAGGACGCTTGGGAGAGGCGGGTTTTGACGCGGTGGTCGTCAAGGCCATCTATGGCTCTTCGGGGCGCGGGCAAATCCATTGCCGTGGAGGACAACTGCGCGCGGCGCAGCGCGGCCGCTTGGAGAATATTTTGCGGCAGCAAGGCCAAGTCGTAGTAGAGCCGTGGCTCGACAAGGTGGTGGATCTGTCGCTGCATTTTGACGTGGGAGAGAAGGGTGCGGTGACGGTGGCTGGTTGGACGCGATTTCTCACCGATGGACGCGGCCAGTATCGCGGCTCGTTCGTCGGCTCGCTTACTGCTGGCCTCGATGAAGAAGTGAAGCGGTTTCTCTACGGCGATGGGCGCGATGCACGCCGCTTGCCGAAGTTGGGCGAACAGTTGGCTGAATGGCTCGCTGAGCCGCTGCGCGCTGCTGGTTATCAGGGGCCGGTCGGCGTGGATGCCATGGTGTACCGCGACTGTGACCGATTGCGGCTAAAGCCGATTGTGGAGATCAATCCGCGCACGACGATGGGGCGGGTGGCGCTCAAGTTGCAACAGGCGGTTAATTCGGCGCGCACGGCCCTGTGGTTGGTGATTAGTCGGCGCGAGGTAACGGCGGTGGGGTTTGCTGACTTGGCTGAATGTGCCGCTGCGCTGGAGGCCGCGCATCCGGCCCGGCTGATGCCCGATGGCAAGCAGTTGAGCGGCGGGGTGCTTTTTACGACTGATCCGGCTCAGGCCCGTTCTTTTGCCACCGTGCTGCTGGTCAGTGAATCGGTGGACGAGTGTGAGGGGTATCTGCGGGAAGTGGGGCTGGTGCTCAAGTAGGAAGCTAACTGAGTAACTGACGTTACACGGCGACCCTACTCGGCTGGCCCCTAAAGGCGTCGAGGCTGGACACCTGTATGGCCGCCCGGAACAACTGCTTGAGGCGCTGCACATCGTCGATGGCCCCAAGTCGGTCGGCCAACGGATCCGACGCGGCCAGTCCAAAGCGAATCGCCAGCACGTCGAGCAGATCTTCGACGGCGCGTTCGCGGCCGCCTTGCTCAATACCTTGCTCAATGCCTTGCTCAATGCCTTGCTCAATGCCTTGCTCCCACGCTCGCTTGCGCAAAGTCTCAAGTAACGGAAATTCCGCCATGATCTCCTCCGAGATAAGAGAAAAAATGGTCGATTCCTCGCACACCAACGAACTCAGCACCCCCATGTGTGCCAGCACACTCGCTTTGACCGTACGCGGGGCAGCCAACCCCTCGGTCGTCTCCACG
>JAJDYK010000245.1 GCA_022825185.1 Candidatus Latescibacterota bacterium
AACTGTCGAACCCCATCGGGTGCAGGACGTTAAATCCCTGCATCCTTTTGTAGCGACTATAGATGTCGCTGGCGATATACCCTTTGGGATGGCCGATGTGCAACCCCGCGCCGCTGGGATAGGGAAACATATCGAGGATATAGCACTTGGGTTTGCTGTCATCGAAACCAAGCTCCCCCGGCCCCAGTGTTTGATAGGTCTTCTCCTGTTCCCAATGGGATCGCCATTTGGTTTCGATGGTTTGGAAATTGTATTGGCCTTTTTTTTTATCAGTTGACATAATATTCCTTATTAGACATTTATGGATAGAGACGCTGCATCATGCGCGGAAATGGAATGGTCTCGCGCACGTGCTTGACCCCACATAACCAAGCAACCATCCGCTCGATTCCCATGCCAAAGCCAGCGTGCTCCACTGAGCCATAGCGCCGCAAGTCGAGATACCAACTAAAGGCTTCTTCGGGCAATTGATGCGTGGCGATCTTGTGCTGCAATACTGCGAGGTCGTCTTCGCGTTGCCCGCCCCCGATGATTTCCCCGTACCCTTCAGGTGCCAATAGGTCCATGCACAGGGCTAAGCGGCGGTCTTGGGCATCTTCCTTCATGTAGAACGCTTTGACCGCGCTGGGATAGCGGTGGACGAAAACCGGCGACTCGAACTCGGAAGCGAGAATGGTTTCGTCATCCCCGCCCAAATCACTCCCCCAGGCAATGTCGCTGCCCAAGGCTGTCAGGTGCTTGATGGCTTCATCATAGGTCAGGCGCGGAAAGGGCGGACTGACCTTTTCCAGCTTGGCGGTATCTCGCTCGAGCAGCTTTAGCTCTTTGCGGCGGCGGTCGAGCACGCGGTCAAGCACGTACAAGACCATGTCCTCGGCTAAGGCCATCGCACCCTCTAAATCGCAATACGCCATCTCCGGCTCGATCATCCAGAACTCGGTCAGGTGCCGACGGGTCTTGGACTTTTCAGCGCGGAACGTCGGCCCAAAACAATAGACCTTGCCCAAGGCCATAGCAGCCGCTTCCATGTAGAGCTGGCCACTCTGAGTCAAATAAGCCGTGTCGTCGAAATACGCGGTCTCAAACAGGGTCGAAGTCCCCTCACAGGCCGCAGGCGTAAAAATCGGCGCATCCACGAGGACAAAGCCACGCGTTTCCATGAAGTCGCGGCAGGCTTTGCAAATTTCGCTGCGGATCTTGAGAATGGCCCCCGGACGAGAAGACCTCAGCCACAAGTGGCGGTGGTCGAGGAGAAAGGACACCCCGTGTTCCTTGGGTGTGATGGGGTATGGCTCAGCTTCTTGCACGACTTCGAGGTGGTGGACCCCCACCTCATAGCCGATGGGCGAGCGCACTTCCTGCCGCACTTGACCGTGGACTACGAGCGAAGATTCTTGGGGCAAGTGATCGCACAGCTCAAATAGCTCGGCCTCGACATCCCCCTTAAAAACAACGCATTGTACCACGCCGCTGCCGTCGCGCAGTTGCAAAAAATGAAGTTTGCCGCTCGAGCGCTTGTTGTACAACCAACCGCGCAGCACCACTTCTCGGCCCTCATAGCGGCCGATATCAGCCACCTGAATCAACTCCATTTGCTTATCCATATACCATTATATAATAAGAAAAGACTATCGAGCTAGACTCGATAGCCTTCTCTTCGTCTAGCGCAAGACCAGCACTTACTTCTTTAGCAGGGCCTTGTGGCTGAGCCGCATCTTGCCGCCAGTGTCGATTTCGAGAACCTTGACGGCTATCGTGTCCCCTTGTCCAACGACGTCTTCGACCTTGTCCACGCGCCGATGCGCTAACTCGGAGATGTGCAGCAGGCCCTCCTTGCCGGGCAGAATCTCGACGAAGGCCCCAAAGGGCATAACCCGCTTGACCACCCCGTCGTATTCTTTGCCGACCTCGGCGTCGGCAGTGATTCCCTCGATCATGCGCCGCGCCTCTTCGGCTGGACCCGCTTCAACCGAGGCAATGGTAATCGTGCCGTCTTCATCGACATTGACCGTAGCCCCGGTCTTTTCGATCTCGCGGATGGTTTTGCCACCCGGGCCGATGACCGCGCCAATTTTGCTCTGGTTGATCTTGATAAACTCAATGCGCGGTGCCCAGCGCGAAAGCTCGGGCCGCGCCGCGCTCAGGCATTCGTCCATAATGGCCAAGACTTTGTCGCGGCCCTCCTTGGCGCGGTCGAGGGCTTCTTTGAAAATGCCTAGCTGCAAGCCCTGGATCTTGATATCCATCTGAATCGCGGTAATCCCGTCCTTGGTGCCAGCGACCTTGAGATCCATGTCGCCGAGAAAATCTTCGGCGTCGCGGATGTCGGTCAGCAGCTCGTACTCGTCCCCTTCCTTGACCAAGCCCACGCCCGTACCGCACACCGAGGTTTTGACGGGGATTCCAGCATCCATCAAGGCGAGAGAGCAGCCACACACTGTGGCCATGGAACTGGAACTACTCGACTCGGTAATATCGGACACCAAGCGAATCGTGTAGGGAAAGGACTCGACCGAGGGGATGACCGGCTCTAGAGCGCGCTCGGCCAGATGGCCATGGCCAATGTCCCGCCGTCCCGGACCGCGCTCAAAGCGCACTTCGCCGACCGAATACGGCGGGAAGTTGTAATCCAAGTAATAGGACTTAAACCGCTTGCCTTGCAGATCGTCGGCCATGCGCTCGTCGAGCTTGGTGCCCAGCGTCGCCACGCAGAGCGCTTGCGTCTGTCCGCGCGTAAATAGTGCCGAGCCGTGCGTCCGCGGCAACACCGTACTCTCGCAGGTGACGTCGCGCACCGCATCGAGCGCGCGGCCGTCGATGCGCCGCTTATCCTTGAGGATCATAGTGCGCATGTCGGCCTTGAGCAGCGCTTCTAGCTCGGCTAAGATGAGCTTTTCCGAGTCTGGAAAGCGCTCGGCCAAGCTCTCCAAGACATCGGCGTTAATCGCGTCGATGCGCTCTTGCCGCTCTTCTTTGCGCGGGCTTCTGTTGGCCTCGGCGATGCGCTCTTGCGCCAACTCGGCAACGGCGCTGACCAGTTCGGGATCGGATTCTGCGACCTCGACGACAAGTTTCTCCTTGCCGACTTCAGCAACCAGCCGCTCTTGTAGCTCTACCAGTGCGGCGATGCACTCGTGGCCAAAGGCCAGCGCATCCACCAGATCTTGCTCGGCAATCTCGTGGGCACCCCCTTCGACGCTGACGATGGAATCGGCCGTACCGCAGACGATGATTTCGAGATCGGACTCATCTAGCTGGGTGGAAGTCGGATTGGCGACAAACTCGCCGTTGATGCGCCCGACTCGCACGGCTCCCATAGGGCCAGCAAAGGGAATGTCGGAGATACTCAAAGCCGCTGAAGCTCCGATTAAACCCAAGACATCAGCGTCGTTTTCGCCATCGTACGAAAGCACTGAAACATAGACTTGGATCTCATAGGGAAACTTCTTGGGAAACATCGGCCGAATGGGGTGATCGATTAACCGAGCACTCAGGGTTTCCTTTTCGGAAGGGCGCCCTTCGCGCTTGAAAATGTTGCCCGGTATCTTGCCACCAGCGTAGGCCTTTTCCCGGTAATCTACGATCAAGGGCAGAAAGCCCCGATCTTCCGGCGTGTTGGTCCGGCAGGCCGTTACCAGTACTACGGTCTCTCCGTATTGCATCCACACGGCCCCATTGGCTTGCTTGGCGATTCTGCCCGTTTCAATCGACAGGCTCCGCCCGCCTATTTCGAGTTCGAGTTTAGTCATTGGATATATCTTTTGCTCTTTCCTTTGAGGGTTTGAATTCTGTGCAGCACCCGCGCCAGCGGACGCCGCAGCGCGCAGCTCAGTGCGAGCTAACGGCGCAATCCCAACTCGCGGATCAACGCCGCGTATGCCTGCGGGTTTTTCTTTTGGTAGTAGTTTTGCAATCGCCTCCTCTTGCCTATGAGGACAAGTAAACCCCGCCGCGTGGCAAAGTCCTTTTGCTGGTCTTTGAGGTGTTCGGTCAGGTTCCGGATGCGCTCAGTGAGAATGGCAATCTGCACCGGGGCGGCCCCAGGACCGCCCTCTTGCCCGAACTTCTCTATCAGCTCTTTCTTGCGCTCAGTTGTTGTGGACAACGTCAACCTCCGTATTTCACGCCGCGCTTTCTGCCTTCAGACTTAGAGGCGAATAGGGCGCGTGCTTGGTTAATGTCTTTGCGGATTTGTCCTACCAGCTCGTCTGGACAGGCAAATGCGCGTTGGTCGCGCAGCTTTTTTACGAGGGCAACCTGTAGGGTTTCTCCGTAGAGGTCGCCGGTAAAATCGAGTATGTGCAACTCAATGACTAGCGCTGCTTCGGCAAATGTGGGCCGAGGACCGATGTGAGCCACGGCCGACAAAATCCCACTTCCAGGGCATTGTACTTTGGCGGCAAATACCCCCCGCGGCAAGGGTTTATCACAGTGGGGTAGCAAATTTGCCGTGGGAAACCCCAGTGTTCTACCGCGTCCTTGGCCTGGCGTGACGCGACCGGAAAAATGAATGCCAGCGCCTTCCATCTAAGGTTGGCGCAGAACGCACAGGGGCCGCAATGCCCCCTTCTCCCACCGCGCGAGACCAAATAAGGTTTGTGTTGCGTCAAAAACTGCACAAACTTCGCGCGGCCCTGCGCCAGCCGGATGCTCAATCGCTTTCCCATGGGCGAAATCGACTAGCTTGCCTTCGTTCAGCTCCACGGCCGCCAGCTCGCTCAAGGCCAATCGCGGATGGACGAGGGCCTTTTCAATTTGGCCTGCTCTACTCAGACTGGCTACTTGGTCTAACGTCAGGGCTTTGTCTAGCCCGAGACCTCCGGCGCGCAGTCGGCGCAATTCCGCTAAATAAGCACCCGTCCCCAAGGCGTGCCCCAGATCGGCGGCTAGCGAGCGGATGTACGTTCCCGCAGAGCAATGGATTCTCGCCTTTAGTCTGGGAAAATCGTAGCTGAGCAATTTCATTGCGCGAATGTGCACTCGGCGGGATTTGAGGACGACCTCGTCCCCGCGACGCGCCCGCTTATACGAGCGCACCCCAGCTACTTTTACGGCTGAATGCGCTGGCGGAACTTGGTCTATGACACCTGTAAAGTCGCGCAGAGCTTGGGCCACACTTTGGTCGGTGGGAGACGCGCAGTCGGCTTGGTGGCGGATCGGCCCCTCGGCATCGCCCGTAGCACTCACAGCCCCCAAGCAAATCTCGGCCTCGTATTCCTTGTCTGCGCCGCTGAGCCACCGGTTGAGCCGAGTATAGCGCCCCAAGCAAACGACCAAGACGCCGCTGGCCAAGGGATCGAGCGTGCCGCAGTGCCCAATGCGCCGCAATTGCAACAGACGCCGAAGCGAGACGATTACGTCGTGGGAAGTGGGACCTTTGGCCTTGTCGATGACCAAAACCCCGGTCAGAGCCGGATCAACCATGCTGCGCTCCACCAAGGCTATCGATCAGAGCCGTCAGGCGCGCGGCGCGCGCGGCAGTGTCGTCGTATACAACCCGCAACTGGGGTGCGTAACGCAAGCGCATGCGCTGGGCGATTTCTCGGCGAATAAAACCCAAGCCCCGGTGCATCCCTTGGAGTACCTGCTTTTTGTCGTCTTCATTGCCGAGCGTGCTGACAAAGATCGTGGCATAGCTCATGTCGGTGGAGAGTTCCACATCCACTACTTGGACTAGCTGCAACCGAGGATCCTTCATCCGCCCTACGATGTCGGTCAACTCGCGCAGCAACTGCCCGCGCACTCGGCTAATGCGTTGCGGGGAGGCCACCTGCCCTCAGTGTACTTCCATTTGGTAGTCGAGGATCTGCACCCGTGGATCGCCTTCGACGAAGTTGACGATTTTAGTCAGCATCTCGTCGCAGTGTTCAACGGCCGAACTCACTACGGCAACCCCTAGCACCGCCCGCTGCCAAAGCGCATGGTCATCTACTTCGGCCACAGCCGCGTTAAAGCGGTTGCGGATGCGCCCCTTGAGGCTGTTGATGACTTGCCGCTTGTCTTTGAGCGAATGGCTATCGCCGATGTAGAGTTGCACTGCACAGCTCATAACGATCAAAACAATTCAACTGCCCCTACAGCGTCCGCTCGGTCTCGATCATAACCAAGGATTCGACGATGTCGCCTTCTGCGATGTCGTCGAATCCCGCGAACCCCATGCCGCACTCGAATCCCTCAGAAACCTCGCGCACGTCGTCCTTGAACCGCCGCAACGAAGTAAGCTCCCCGGTAAAGACGACCTGGCCATCGCGCAAAATCCGCACCTGATTGCTACGGGCGATAGTGCCGTCTTGCACCAAACAACCACCAATCGTCCCCATGCGGGACGAGGTAAAGATCTGGCGGATTTCGGCCTGGCCCACCACCTGTTCTTCGGTCGTTGGAGCCAAAAGGCCAGCCAAGGCAGCCCGCACATCCTCGATGACCTCGTAGATGATGCGGTAGTTGCGAATTTCCACTCCTTCCTGCACGGCGAGATCGCGGGCTGAGGGTTGGGTGTTTACGTGGAAACCGAGCAAAATGGCACTAGAGGCCGCCGCCAACAGTACATCCGATTCCGAGATGGCTCCCACTGCGCTGTGAATGACGTTGACCCGCACTTCCTCGTGGGTTATGCGGCCCAACTCTTCAGCAATAGCCTCGACCGACCCATCGACATCGCCTTTGACCACCACCCGCAACTCTTGAATGTGTCCTTGCTGGATCTGATCGTGTAAGTCGCTGAGGGTGACTGTGCGCAGCTTGCGGTGATCCTGCTCGCGCTTGATGAGCTGCCGCCGCTGGCTGAGGTCCTTGGCCTCGCGCTCGGAATTGGCAACGGCAAAAATATCCCCAGCTTGCGGCACCCCGGGCAATCCGAGCACTTGGACGGGCACGGAGGGTTTTGCTTCTTTGACGCGCTGGCTATGCTCGTCGAGCAGGGCGCGAACCCTGCCGCTGTGTACGCCAGTAATAAAAGGCTCGCCGACGCGCAGCGTTCCCTCTTGCACCAAAACTGTAGCCACGGGCCCCCGCCCCTTGTCGAGATGGGCTTCAACAATCGTCCCACGTGCTTTCTTATGGGGATTGGCCTGCAACTCGAGCAACTCGGCCACAATGAGGAGCACTTCCAGCAAGTGGTCTATGCCCTGTCCGGTCTTGGCGGAGATTTCGGCACAGGGAATCTGCCCTCCCCACTCTTCGATTAAAACCCCTCTTTCTGACAACTCCCGTTTGATCTTGTCTGGGTCGGCCGTGGGCAAGTCTATTTTGTTAATCGCGACGACTAAGGGCACCTGCGCGGCTTTGGCATGGTCAATCGCTTCGATGGTTTGCGGCATGACGCTATCGTCGGCCGCCACGACCAAAATCACAACGTCAGTTACTCTTGAACCGCGCGCCCGCATCGCCGTAAAAGCCGCGTGCCCTGGGGTGTCGAGGAACGTCACGCCGCGACCATCTTCCATGTTGATCACGTACGCCCCAATGTGCTGGGTAATGCCGCCAGACTCGCCCTCGACTACCTTGCTTTCGCGCAAATAGTCGAGCAACGAGGTCTTGCCATGATCAACGTGGCCCATGACAGTGACGACCGGCGGACGCGGCTCGGGTTCACCTATTTCTTCCTCCTCAACGATCTCATCCAACTCGGCTTCTTCGGCCTCCAGCGGAACCACTTCAAAGCCAAACTCGTCGGCCAGCGTCTGCATGGTGTCCATATCAAGACGCTGATTGATCGTCGCCATGGTACCTAACTGCAAACACAGGGCGATCACTTCGCTGACCTTGACGCCGAGTTGTTCGGCAAATTCGCCGAGTGTGATGAACTCGCTGACCTTGATCTGGCGAATCTCACCGTCTTCCTCGGCACCGTCTTCGCGCGGGCCGCGCTCGTAGCGCCGGCGACCCCGCCCCTCGTTAAGCTGACTCAAGGTTCTCCGCACGCTTTCTTGGACTTCCTTAGCATCGGGTGCCCCTTTGCGCCGCTTCCCTCGTCGGCGCTTTGTAGGCGACCCAGACAAATTGGCTTGGGCTGTTACTTCTCGCTTCTCGCCCAGCCCCTCGCGGATACTTTCTAAGCCGTCCTGCCCCTTGCCGCGACGGCGGCCGCGACGACGCCCTCCCTCGGCCTTGTCGGGCAAGGGTACAGCGCGCTCCCCGGCCTGCCCTTCAACACTCTGCTTGCGAGTTGCCGCCCCCCTTTCGCGGCGACGCTCGGGTCGCAAACTATCGGCCTGTTTGCGACTGTCCTCTTTGGCCTTCTGCCGCTTTACTTCCTCTATCGAGCTTTGCTTTTCTTCAGCCAGCTTGCGATCGATGGCCTCCAGCATCTCGGGCGTAAGTACGCTCATATGGCTCTTTACTTCCATATCCATGCCTTTGAGCATGGATATGAGCGCATCACTGGACAGCTTCTGTTCCTTGGCTACTTGATATACCCGGCGCTTTTCCAAAACTATTCCCTCAGCTACTCAGCCCTTTGGTCTGCCTCGTCTTCTCCACTCACAGCGGACGCGGCAAGCACTTCTTCACTCTTTTGCCCAGCCGCCTCTTCCTCAGCGGCGATCAATGCTTCAATATCTACCTCTCCGTGTTCGGCAAGGTACGCGGCGGCGGCGGCCTTTACTCCTTGGGCAGTTTCGGCTGACTCTAGGCCCGGCACGGTCTGTAACAGCTCTGTATCGGCCTCGGAGATCGCGGTGATGGAGTCGAAACCGGACGTGGTCAAACTCAGGGCAATCAACTCGCTAATGCCATCTATCTGGCGGAATACTTGCTGGTACTTCTCCTGCTTGGCACGGCGCTCTTGGTATTGCTCATCGGTGATGATATCGAGTCCCCAACCCGTCAGTTGGCTGGCGAGTTTGGTATTTTGTCCGCCCGTGCCAATAGCCTTTGATAGCTGATCCTCCTCAACGATCACCACCGCGTGCCGACGGCGCGAATCCGTAATGCAGCGCACCACGGTGGCCGGACTTAGGGCGCGGCTTATGAATATATCCGGCTCGTCGATCCAAGGAACGATATCGATGCGCTCGCCGTCCAATTCTCGGACGATGGCTTGCACCCGCGATCCCTTCACCCCCACACAAGCCCCTACCGGATCGACGCGTTCGTCGTTACTGCTAACCGCGATCTTGGCCCGCTTGCCCGGTTCGCGAGCCACGCCGTGAATCTCGACGATGCCCTCGGCTATCTCCGGCACTTCTGTGGCAAAGAGCTTTCTGAGCAACTCGGGCCGCGTGCGGGAAAGCAAAACCTGAGGCCCTCGGCTCGACTTGAGCACTTCGTATATATAGCCCCGCACGGCATCGCCTTGGCGGTAGCGCTCGCGGCGGATTTGCTCTTTGTTTGGCACGGCGGCCTCGGCTCGGCCAAGATTGAGAATGATGTCGCCGTGGCTGATCTGTTGCACAGTACCGGATTCGACGAGGCCGACTCGACCGATAAATTCGTCGTATATTCTCTCGCGCTCGGCTTCGCGAACCCGCTGAATGAGAATCTGCTTTGCGGTCTGGATGGCGTTGCGACCAAAGTCAGCAAAATTGAGCTGCTGCACCAATACGGAACCCAGTTGGGCATGGGGATCAATGTTGCGGGCATCAGCGAGGATAATCTCCATGGATGGCTCAACCACTTCTTCGACGACGGTCTTGCGGGCGTACACGGCCATCTTGCCCTGGGCCGCGTCGATATCAACTTCGTAATTTTCGGTATTGCCGTAGTGCCTTTTGGCGGCTGAAATTAGGGCGTCGGCAAGGGTTTGTACCACCAATTCCCGATCGACGTTTTTTTCGCGAGCAATCTGCCCCAAGGCTTCGACAATGTTTGCGTTGTTCATGATTGTTTACTCGACCTTCACTGCTTACAATTCTGGTTCGATGTTGGCTTTAGCAATATCGGCGCGTGACACGATCTCGGCTGGACTGTCGAGCCGGATCTGGTCGGCTTCCCAAGCGGCCAAGCGCCCTTTGATCGCTCGGCCGGACGTGAGCACGACTTTTAGCAGCCGGCCCTGGGCGCGGGTAAAATCCCCATCGGTCTCTAGCGGCCGGTCCAATCCGGGTGAAGTAACTTCGAGCCGATAGCGTCCGGTAATGGGATCTTCTATGTCGAAAAGATCGGCCACTTCGCGACTTATTGACTCGCAGGTGGCCAGCGTTACGCCGCAATTTTTGTGGACCAATAATCTGACTAGCTGATTACCTTGGGCACCGCTGAGTTCAATATCGACGAGTTCGGCCTCATGCTCGCTGACAATAGGTTCGACAAGAGTGACTAGATCGGCCTTTAATGCGAATTTATCTGCGGCGGAAATACGCGCTTTCCCCCCTCAATAAAAAAGCGGGCTATAACGCCCGCCCATTGGGATAAAATATAGGATTATATTGATTTAGGCAAGACGACTTAACAGCCATAACCAAATGCTAACGCTAGAGGGAGCGCAAAATCTCGCGCAGTTCTTTTTTCGTCTCTTCGAGCATTCTGAGTACGGCCTCTTGGTTCTGTGCGGATTCGGGAGCTGGCCGCTCCACTACTGAATCAGGACGGCTCTGTTGTTCAGCGAGCAAAGCAGATACTTGCTCGCCAACTTGACGCAGGAGTTCAGGTTCGTCTTTGAGCTTCTTCTTTACGCCCTGCGTGGTATAACGCTCCTCGTAGAGGAGGCGTTTGAGCAATAGGATGATTCCTATATCTCGCTCTCTATAGGCTCTGTTTTTACCACCGCGCGCACGACGTGGTCGCAAACACGCAAACTCCTTCTCCCATGCCCTGAGCGTATAGGGTTGTAGCTGTGTGAGTTCGGCGACTTCACTGATGCTGTAATACAGCTTGTTTTGCAATGGATTTTTCACGATCGCATTTCCCTGTATCCTTTGCGCCGACGCCAAACGATGCGCAAGGGCGTTCCCTCGAAATCAAACTCAGACCTCAGTCGGTTTTCGATGTGGCGTCGGTAATTTCCCGGCACGGAGCGGGGCAGATTCGTAAAGATCGTAAACGCTGGCGGGTTAATCGCGTGTTGGGTGGCGTAGAGCAGGCGGATGTCGCGGCCTTCTTGCGTCGCTAGGTACTCGCCGGATAGCTGCTGAATGATCTTGTTCAAGCGCGCGGTGGGAATCCGCGTCCGGCGCTTTTTGCCCACCGCGGCCACTACTTCGAGGCACTTGTGGACCCGCCGCCCAGTCAAGCCCGATATGCACAGCACTGGATAGTTGCGCAAAAAGGGATAGCGATCGCGTAACTCGCCGCGATACTCATCCGCAGTGCCCTCGGCGACTAAATCCCATTTATTGATCGCCACCACCAAGCCACAGCCGGATTTTATTACTTGCTCCATGATGCGAGCGTCTTGCATGACCCATCCCTCGGCACCGTCTATGAGCACAACCGCCACATCGGCTCGGTCGATGCTATTGGCTGCCCGGCGCGTGCTGTAGAATTCCACCGGATCATCAACCTTAGACCGCCGCCGCAAACCGGCCGTATCCACGAACTGCAGGTGGCTGTTCTGCCAAGTCAAGCGCAGTTGCGTTGGATCGCGGGTTGTACCGGGCTGGTCGTGGACGATGGAAACCCGATAGCCGGCGAGGCGATTGATCAGCGTGGATTTGCCCACGTTGGGACGACCGACCAAAGCGACCCGAATCGCCGCTTCGTCCCATTCTGGCCCATACGCCCCGGCCTCATCGAAGAGCGCAATAAGTGCATCGAGCAAGTCCCCGGAACGCCGCCCGGTCACGGCTGAAACCGGTAGGGGATCCCCCAAGCCGAGCCGGTAGAATTCGTCGAGCGGCGCAACTGGCCCCACCTCATCGACCTTGTTGACGGCCAGCAAGCATTTTCCGCCCCCGCTGCGCAGCATGGCCCCCATTTCTTGGTCGAGATCGGTCAAACCCGTAGTCCCATCGCAGAGAAAAATCGCTATATCCGCTTCTGCCAATGCATTTGCTGCTTGCGAGCGCACGGCCGCGGATAGCGCATCTTTGGCACTGGGCATATAGCCACCCGTATCGACCAATGTGAAAGACCGCCCTCCCCACTCAGCCTCGGCAAATATCTGATCCCGCGTGACTCCGGGCTGGCCATCGGTTATGGCCCATCGGGTCCCCAAGATGCGGTTGAAAAGGGTCGATTTGCCCACGTTGGGCCGACCGACAATCGCCACGATGGGCCGGCGATGGTTTTCGACGGTCTGGGTGCTCATTTTTCGCGCCCTATGTAGTAACCCAATTCGGTTAGCTGCCGCCCCTCTCCTTGCACGTTCACACCTTGATCGGTCCAAACGCGCTCAAGTGATTCGACCAAGTCGTACCCCCCTACCGCAAGGGGGACACCAGCCTCTTCTGCCAGTTGCGGCACGGTCATGTCGTCCAGCGTCAGCCCCTCGCCATTGATGCAATTGGGCGGCAGCAGGACTAAATCCCGCTGGATTCCATCGCGCACTCTTGCCGCCATATCGCGGCCAGTCAGCAGACCCGACACAGTGATGCCGCGACCGAAAAAGTCGTTATCTACCGGTAGAAGATCGATCTGTACGTTCTCGATGGCGTTCAGCCTAGCCACTAGGGGCACGAGGATGCGCTCGGCCAAGCGCCCGGTCAGCAGGCCAATCCGCCTGGCCTTGGTCGTGCGCGCTGGCAGCCGCTTGCTGGCCTCGTCCCAAGTGTCGAGGAAGGAGCGGACCATGCCGATGCCGTTTTCTAGCTGGGGAAACGCATCGTAATAAGACGCCTCTGGGACAAGCCGACCCGTCAGCAAAAAAATCTCGTCCGCCGCATAGACAAAACGCTCGCCAAAGCGCGCTTTGAATTGCGAGCCCCACACTTCGGCAGCGTCCGCGTACTCAGCGGCCTTGGCCGGGGTCACCGGATCGAGTTGGGCGAGCTTGTGCCGATGATCAGTCAGCCCGACCGGCACGAGCGCCACCGAACGCACCGCGGGATAGTACGCGGACAGGTCGGCCACTGTGCGCTCTAGATGCGGCCCGTCGTTCCAACCTGGACAGACTACGACTTGAGTGTGCATCTCAATGCCGTTGGTGGCTAGTTTGCGCAAGCGCTCGTTGATATCGACGGTCGCTTTTGTGCGCCCGAGCATGACTTGCCGCAGCTCGAGATCGGTCGCGTGGACTGAGATGTATTGCGGCGTTAGCCCTTGTTCAATAATGCGGTCGATATCGCTTTCGCGGACATTGGTCAGGGTCACGTACGAGCCGTGGAGAAAGGAGAGCCGAAAATCGTCGTCCTCAAAATACAGGCTGCGCCGCATGCCTTTGGGCATTTGGTGGATAAAGCAGAAGACGCATTTGTTGTTGCAACTGCGCAAGCGCATATCCTCGAAGACCAGCCCTAATGACTCGCCGCTCTGGCGCTCGATTTCGGCCTCGTACCGTTCTTTGTCGCGCTCGATTTCTACGCAGATTACCTCTTCGGCGCTGTTGACCTGCACGTCGATCAAATCGCGCACTTCTTCACCATTGATGCTCAGAATGCGATCACCAATGAGAAAACCCGCACGCGCGCCGAGACTATCGGGCTCAATTTGTTTTACGACAACCATAGTGAATTAGGCAATTAATCTACGTATCATAGTGTGGGGCAAGACGTTCTATCGCTAAAGGTATATGGATATTGGACCGACGGCAATACCTTAAAAAGAAATAAAAAAATCCGCCCGACCAAGTTGGCCAGGCGGATGATGGAGCGGGAGACGGGAATCGAACCCGCGACATCAAGCTTGGGAAGCTTGCGCTCTACCCCTGAGCTACTCCCGCTAATTTTTGCGCATAAGGTAAGGCGAGGCCCCAATCGCTGTCAACCCGCCCCACGACCCCATCGATACTCCCACTCGCCGACGATGCGCTGAACGACGCCGGCCTTTCCCCATACGTCGAGGTCCAATTCGCGCAGGCGGCGGTCTCGGCGGCACCACGTTATTTGCCGTTTGGCCAAGTGACGGGTGCGCTGCTTGGTCCGCTCGACGGCTTCCTGCCAAGGGCAATGCTCGGCCAGCGCGCTGCACATTTCGAGATAGCCCAAAGTCCCCAAGGCGCTGTCGCTTGGATCGTAGCCCATTTCGCGCAAGGAGCGGACTTCCTCGACCCATCCCTGCTCGACCATTTGCTCGACTCTATGGTCGATCCGCTCGTAGAGTCGGCTGCGCGTCATGGTCAGACTGATCATTTGCGGCTGCCGCACAAGGGGCTGTCCCTTGCGCTCCCGCCATAACTTGCTGAGCGTGCCCTTTCCACCTATCGCCACCTCCAACGCCCGCAGGATTCGCTGCGCGTCGCCGGGCTGTAAACGCGCGTGTGCGACCGGATCTCGACGGCCCAGTTCCTCGTATAGGGATGTCAGCCCCTCGCAATGCAGGCGCTTTTGCAATTCGGCGCGTATTGGCGCGTATTCGATTTCGTCCTCAAAGCATCCGTCTAAGGCGCTCTGCCAGTACAAGCCCGTCCCTCCAACCATGATGGGCAGGCCCCCTCTATTCCAGACCTGCTCAATGATGTGCCGTGCAGCTCGGGCATACGCTCCCGCGCTGTAGTTTTCCTCGGGATCAAGCACATTGAGCAAGTGATGGAGGCATTGGTTCTGCTGTTCAGCGGTTGGCTTAGCCGTGCCGATGTCCATGTAGCGATAGATTTGCCGCGAGTCGGCCGAGATGATCTCCACTTTGGGCAAGTGTTGGGCTACTTCAAGGGCTATTTCTGTTTTGCCTGTGGCAGTGGGTCCAGTGATTAAGATTAGTGATTTATTTAACATATTATAGATTATAGGACTATTTAATTGATTCTTTTTTTAACAAAGCCGGCTCCACGATGATCGTTTTCTCGCGGCGCAACAGCGCCTGCCCAGGTGCGCCGCCACGCGGTTTGGTGACGTGTTTTACCAAGGTGTACGCCACGGATACTTTTTTCGCCGTTTTACCCTTGCTCCAATACGCGGCTAAGGCTGCGGCCTCCTCAATAGTCTGTTTGCTGGGGGCTTCCTTGCGCCCCTCGCTCCGCAAGACGACGTGCGAGCCTGCGTACCCCCGGGCGTGAAACCACAGATCGTTTTGGGCAGCCATTTTGTGCGTCAGCACGTCGTTTTCCTTGTTATTGCGCCCAGCCCACACCGACCACCCCGTGGAGGTCCTATAGCGCCGGGGATGGGCTTGGGGCTGTTTGCTTGCTGCTTTATCGGCGCTTGTCACCTTGCTCTCCAACCAGTTTTGTAGCGCGGCGTTAGATTCCCAAGTGCCGGTATCTACAGCACTAATCCAATGCTCGTATTGATCGCACTGACGCCTGAGTTTGGCGAGGCGCTGCGGCAGGACTTGTTGGCGGCGCTCGTATTTTTGCGCGGCTTTCAGATAGGATGCGGCGTTTTCCGCCAAGCTGCGGTTTATATCCAAATCAATACGCAGAGTCGAGTGCCCCTCGGAATCGAAGAGATCGGCCAACTCTACTTGTGCGGGCCGACCGGATAGCTGCCCGATGTTGGCCCACAGCGCATGCCCCTTGCGCTTGTATTCTTCGGCGCGCGCAGCCTCGTCGAATTCAGCTTGCATGGCAGCCAAACGCCGCCGAGCATTTTTCAGAGTCTGGCTCAGTCGGCGGCGGATTTGTTGCTGCGTCTGCTGTGTACGGCGCTGGGCCCGCTCCTGTTGGCACGCCGCCCATATTCCTGCGCTGACTGCGTCAAACTGCTCGTAGGCCCCTTGCAAGCGGCGCGGTTCAAGGGCGGAAAAGTGAAATCGGCCGGCCTCTTGCCACACGTAGCTGTGGCCAGCTACCGCGCTGGTGTACGCTTCCGTGGCCGCGCTCCACAAGGCTGTGGCCGATTCGCCTGTGTCAGCAATACTGCTGGCAGGAAGCGCCCCACCCTGTTGGCTGCGGAAGATCAACTCGCGCACCAATGAGGCATCCGCTCCGGCCAACCAACGCCTCGCCGCCTTTTCCAAGGGTGCATCTGAACTCGCCAGCCGGTCGCGCCAAGCGCTAGGCTCGTCCGTGCCGGGCAACAGGCGGCCCGATGGCTCAGGTGGCTGGTACGGCTTGCCTACGGGTGGCCTGTCTTTGGCCGTTCCCCAGCAGCCCAAAATCTCGTCATCAGCTTGGCGATGGAGAACAAATCGCACTTTGTTGGGAATGAGTTCGCACACTAAGACGCCAAAGCTCGGGCGGTCGTCGCGGTCTCGACGCTCCAAATGCAAGCGCAAGATGCGCTCGCGGCGCTCGGCCTCCACGGCCACGATCCTCGCGCGCACCAAGTACTTTTCTGGGCCGTCGCTCGCCCGCCAAGATCGCGGCCACGCCTCTCGCCGCAGGCAGAGCAAGCCCTCTCGGCCGCTCACACCGTACAGCCAATCGCCTTCGTCAACTGCGAAGGCGAGTTCCGTAGGCTGAGCATAGGCTCGCTCGATGACCGTCCCTTGCAGGCGTCCCTGTAGCTCCTGTGCGAGAGCTTGAATGGTAAAGTAATCAAACGCCATCTAGGCTTCGACGAGCTTGAGGCTGGCGCTTAGCTTCTCCTGGGTGGCGCGGTATTCGGCTTGGCGTTGGCGCTCCTGTGCGACGATTTCGGGCGGGGCTTTGGTCAGGAAGCGGTCATTGGCCAGTTTGGCGTCTAGCCCCTTGAGCAGGCCGTCCATCTTTTGAATTTCCCTTTTGAGACGCTGCCGTTCTGCATCTAGATCGATCAATCCCTCTAAGGGCACGAAAATTTCGGCCGCAGCCGTCATCGCGCTACCCGAAGCTGGTGGTCGGACGAGCCTTTGGCCGACTTGCACGGATTCGGCCCGGGTCAACAGCGCGATATAGGATATGGCTTGGCGCAGGGTCTGTTCGACCTCGTCCGAGACAGCCGAAATCAAGACCTCGACTTTGCGGCCCGGTGGAACATTCATCTCGCCGCGAATGATCCGCACCCCGGTCACTACCTCTTGCAGGCACTGCATTTGCGCTTCGGCCTCCGGGTCTATCAACTCGTCGTCGCATTCCGGCCAATCTGCGACCATAATGCTATTAGCCGACGAGCCGTGAGGCAGGGCCTGCCACAAGGTCTCAGTAATAAAGGGCATAACGGGATGCAGCAGCCGCAGAGCCGTTTCGAGCACGCGTACGAGATGCTCTTGGGCTGCGCGCCGCGCCTGGGGATCGCCGCCCTGCAAGCGCACCTTGGCCAATTCGAGGTACCAGTCGCAATAATCGCGCCAGACGAAGTCGTAGATCGCCCGCGTCAGGTCGCTGAAGCGATAGGATTGCATGGCCTCGGTCATCTCGCGCACGGCTACCTGCAACCGGCTCCAGATCCAGCGGTCGGCCAATTCGCTGCGCTCGCAGGGGCCTGACTCGTATCCGTCGATGTTCATCAGCACGAAGCGAGTCGCATTCCACAGCTTGTTGCCAAAGTTGCGGCCGGCCTCCGCACTGGCCGAAGCCTGGACTTGGTTGTTTTCGACCTCGGCATCGAAGCGCACATCTTGGACGGCTCCGGCTTGTGCTAACAGACAGTAGCGGGTCGCATCCGCGCCGTAGCGCGCGACCAAGTCGAGCGGATTGAGGCCCGTGCCCAAGCTCTTGCTCATGCGGCGGCCGTCTTGGGTCAGAATAGTCGGGTGGACCAGCACCGTCTTAAAGGGAATCTGCTCTATGAACTCTAGCGAGGTCATGGCCATCCGCAAAACCCACAGATAGAGAATGTCGCGGGCCGTGATCATCAAATCCGTGGGATAAAAGTACTCCAGCGCGTCGCGTCTCTGCGGCCAACCGAGGGTGGCAAAGGGCCACAAGGCGGAAGAAAACCACGTGTCGAGCACATCTGGGTCTTGCACCCAATTTTCGCCACCGCATTCGGAGCAAGCCTCTGGCTTAGCCACACTAACCACGGGCTTGGCCCCGGCCGTCACCGAAACCCTAAAGTTGCCCTCGCGCAGAGCCTGCTCCCGGTCCAGGTTGCCCATGACGCTCAGCCCCTCGGCGCTGCAATGGGTGCAATACCAAGCGGGAATGCGATGCCCCCACCAGATCTGCCGCGACAAAGCCCAATCGCGTATTTGATCCAACCACTCGATGGCATAGTGGCGAAAGCGGTCGGGCACGTATTGAATATCCTGCCGCACGAGCACGGGCCGCACCTTGGCCGCTATCTCCTTCATGTTCATAAACCACTGCTCCATCGGCAGGGGTTCAACGACCGTGCCACACTTGTCGTGGTGGGGTACTGCGTGTTCGTGATCCTCTATTTTTTCTATCAGACCCTCGGCTTCCAACGCAGCCACGACGGCCTCGCGAGCCGCGTAGCGATCCAATCCGGCAAAGCGGTCGGCCGCTTCGGTCATAACCCCGTCAAAGCCGATGACTTGGATTTGCGCTAGGTCGTGGCGCAAGCCTAGCTCGTAGTCGTTGGGATCGTGGGCGGGGGTCACCTTGACTGCGCCGCTGCCCAGTTCGGGGTCAGCGTATTCATCGGCTACGATGGGAATAACTCTACCTGTCAGCGGCAGTTCGACTTGCAGGCCAATCGCTTCGCGCCAGCGGTCGTCGTTGGGATGGACGGCCACGGCTGTGTCCCCCAGCATGGTTTCCGGCCGAGTGGTGGCGACCACGACTTGCAACTCACCCTCCCGGGCCGGGTAGCGAATGTGCCACAAGTGGCCGGCGACCTCGCGCTCTTCGGTCTCTAGGTCGGAAATGACGGTGCGGCACTGCGGACACCAGTTGATCATGCGGGTTCCGCGGTAAATCCACCCTTTTTCCGCAAAATGCTCGAAAGCCTGCAATACGGCCTCGACGTACTCCTCGTCGAGCGTGAACCGCTCCCAGCGCCAATCGTAGCTGGCCCCAAGTTGGCGCAACTGGTCGTAGATGGCGTCTCCGTATTTTTCCTTCCACTGCCAAATCCGGTCGAGCATGGCGTCGCGCCCCAAGTCGTAGCGATTCTTGCCCTCGACCTCTAAAAGCTCCTGTTCGACCTTCATCTGGGTGGCAATGCCCGCGTGATCCGTGCCCGGCAGACAGAGCGTCTCAAAGCCCTGCATCCGCTTCCACCGCACTACTAAATCGTGGATGGCGTGTTGAATCGCATGACCCATGTGCAGCTCGCCGGTCACGTTGGGCGGAGGAATTACGATGCTGTAAGGGGGCTTATCTGGGTTGATCCCCGCGTTAAAATGGCCGTTTTCCTCCCAGAAATCGTACCATTTTTTTTCAATCGCCACGGGATCGTACGTCTTGGCCAATTCTTCCGTCATGCCGCGTCCTTATCCGTATGTTTAATATGCAAGTTAAATTAAAAATATAACCCATTCCCCTACCCTGACAATTTTGCTCGCTGCGCTCGGCTGTCTATTTTGTGTCCAGTTCATTTCACCTGTGCTAGGCGATTCAATATGGGCAACTGGTCCAAGCTGCAAACCGAGCAACGCAATCCAGCCACTGAACACATCGACGAGGTCTCGACGCTAGAGATGCTGGCGATCATCAATCGAGAAGACGCCCTCGTGCCAGCCGCGGTCGCCACGCAATTGGCCCCTATCGCCGAGGCGGTTGACTTGGTCGCTATCCAGCTTGGGAACGGAGGCCGCCTGTTCTACCTCGGCGCGGGTACCAGCGGTCGGCTCGGCGTATTGGATGCGGCTGAATGCCCCCCCACCTTTGGCGCAGCCCCCCAGTTGGTGCAGGGCTTAATCGCTGGCGGGCTAGCTGCCCTGTACCAAGCCGTAGAAGGTGCGGAAGACAGTCGCGAGGCTGCACTTAACGAATTGGCACAGCGGGGGTTAGGGGCAGCCGATGTGGTCATGGGCATTGCCGCCAGCGGCGTAACCCCTTTCGTTATCAGCGGCATGGAGTACGCAGCGCAGCAAGGTTGTCCGACGATTTTTTTTACGTGTAACCCCACGGCCGCCGAGTCCGTTGCATCCTCGATCAAGATCGTCCCCGAGGTCGGCCCGGAAGTCATTACCGGATCAACGCGTATGAAGGCCGGAACAGCGACCAAACTGGTGCTCAACATGATCAGCACCGGCGCGATGGTGAAATTGGGCAAGACCTACGGCAACCTCATGGTCGATCTCCAACCCACTAATGCCAAGTTGCGCGACCGCGCTGAGCGCATATTTGTGGCCCTGACCGGGGCCTCGTCGCAAGTGGCCACTGCCCGACTGCAAGCGGCCAACGGCGGTTTGAGGCTGGCGCTGGTCATGGAACTGTGCCAGCTAGATCGCGCCCAAGCGCAGCATCTTCTCGACGCCTGCGGCGGGAGCGTCAAGGCCGCCACTCTCTCCACTGGAGCAACCCCTTGCAATACGCAAACCTAGGCCGCACGAACTTGCGCCTGTCGGCCTTGGGCCTTGGCACCGTGCAATTGGGCATGGCGTATGGCTGGGACCAACAGCCGCCGCCGCCGGATGACCGCGTGATCGGCCTAATCCGCCGCGCCTTGGAGCTAGGCATCAACTACATCGACACGGCCGCGGAGTACGGCCGCAGTGAAACTCTCGTGGGCCGCGCGTGTGCTGGACTGACGTGTCGGCCCGTGATTGCCACCAAGCTCTCCATCCGAGATGCCGACAGCGCAGGGCTGTTGACTGGGCAGGCGCTGCGTCAGTCCGTCGAGCAGTCGCTGGGACAGAGCTTGCAGAGGCTCGGCGTCGATGTGCTCGACCTCGTGCAGCTACACAGTCTCGACACGCGCTTTGCAACTCCGGAACTGCTGGAATTGTTAGCGCAATACAACCAACGCGGCTGGGTGCGCTATTGGGGCGTTACCACGTACGGCGAAGAGGCACCGCTCGACGCCTTAAACCATCCCGAGTCAATTTGCGCGTTGCAAATACCTTATAGCGCGCTCGACCGCCGGATGGAACGCAAGGTAATCCCCCGCGCCCAAGCGCAGGGTATGGGCGTCATCCTGCGCTCGATTTTCCTCCAAGGCGTCCTGTCGCATCGGCTCGACTCGCTCCCGACCTCGCTCAATGGTCTGTCCCCGTTGGCCGCTCCCCTGCTCAGGCTAGCGCAGGACGCAGGCATAGAGTTGGCCGAACTGGCTTTGCGCTTTGCCACCTTTGCTTCCGGCGCTCATTCAGCTATTTTCGGCACCACGAGCGTCTCCGAACTCGAAGCCAATATCCGCGCGGTCGAAGCCGGTCCTCTACCGCCCGATTTAGTAACAGCCGTGCGCGCAATCGAGGTCGCGGATTCAACCCTGCTCAACCCCGGCAACTGGAGGTTATCCACGCCGTGAATGAACCCATGCCCGGCCAAGCCCTAGACGATTTAGAGACCCCGGTACTGCTGCTTGATCTCGACCGCTTTGAATCCAATGTGCAGCACATGGCCGCGTATTGCCGCGACAATGGCAAGGAATGGCGGCCCCACAGCAAGGCCCACAAATCCCCGACCATAGCCCACATCGAGCTGGCCAACGGGGCCTGCGGCATCACCTGCGCCAAGTTGAGCGAAGCCGAGTGGATGGTCGCACATGGCGTACCCTCCATCCTCCTAGCCAACCAGATCGTCAGCCCGGCGAAATTCGCCGCCCTAGCTCGCCTGCAACACCAAGCCGAAGTCATTGCCGCAGTCGATAATATCGCCGTCGTCGAACCGATGGCCGCCGCAGCCATCGACGAGGGCGTCCGCATCCCCGTGGTCGTGGAGATTGACATTGGTATGAAGCGGGTTGGCGTGGAGCCTGGCCCTCCTCTTCTCGCCTTGTCTAAAGCCATCAGCGACCAACCTGGGCTGGCGTTCAAGGGCCTGATGGGCTACGAGGGCCACGTGCTCAAATGCTGGCCACTCCAAGCCAAGAAAAAGGCCTGTTACCAAGCACTAGATATATTAGTAGAATCTCGCAATTTGCTGGAGGACAATGGAATACAAGTAGAAATCGTCAGCGCTGGCGGCACGGGCTCTTACGAGCTCAGCGCGCTCCACGACGGAGTCACTGAACTCCAAGCTGGCGGCGGCGTGTTCATGGACGCCATGTATCGCCGGACTTGTCACGTCGAAGCCCTAACCCCCGCCCTGACGGTGCTCACCACAGTAACCAGCCGCGCAGCCGACCGGGTCGTCGTCGATGCTGGCTTTAAGACGCTGTCGTCTGGCCACCAGCCACCGGAGGTGCTAGGCCGAGACGACCTGCGCTTGCGCGGCCTGTCTGCCGAACACGGGATTTTCGACATCGTCGAGGGTCAGGCCGGGCCGGCTTTGGGCGAGCGGATCGAATTGCTCGTCGGCTATTCGGATTCGACGACCTTTTTGCACAATTACTTCGTCGCCGTCCGCAAGGGACGCGTGGAGAAAATATGGGACATCTCGGCACGGGGCCTCTTGCGCTGACGCCGAGTAATAGCAACGGAGAAAGCAGATGACTAAAGCCGAAATCGCCCAGCAGCTAGCCCAGAGTACGGGCCTATCCCAAGTCGATACCGCAGCCGTTATCGAAGGCTTCATCGAAGCCATATCCCAAGCCTTGGAAAAGGGCGATCACGTCGAAATCCGCGGCTTTGGCACCTTCAAGGTCGTGGAGCGCGCACCACGTACCGGCCGCAATCCCAAAGCCGGCGCGACCATCGCAATCCCCAAGCGCAAGACTCCGACCTTCAAACCCTCCAACGCCGTAAAGAACAGAATCGTCCAGCGCCGACCATGAACCTGCTGTTGATTTCGGTCGATAGCCTGCGTTTGGATTTTTCTCCGGGGGTCAGTGCGACCGTGCGCACGCCCCGATTTTCCGACTTGACGCGCGATTTCCACCTCTGCCAGCACTGCTTTTCGGTCTCTTCGGCGACGCGACCGGTCCACACCTCGCTTTTTACCGGGCTATACCCGTTTGAACACGGCATCGAAGGCCAGCACTCCCCCGCTATGCGGCAGGGCGTTGCCGACCTTTTCGACCTCTGCCGTCAAGCTGGCTATGCGACCGGCGCGTTCTCAGAGGCCCCGGACATTTTCACCGGCTTGGGCTATGCCGATCACATCGCCCCTCTACCTACCGACGAGCAACTCACCGGCTGGCTGCAACGCCGCGAGCCGACCGTTCTCTTTATGCACTACTGGAGCGTTCATCCTCCTTATGGTGCCGCAGATGGGCTGGCCTTTGGGGAAGTGGGACAATTGCTCGCGGCTGGGCACATTGGCGAGGTACAGGCGCGTTATCGCGCTGCCATTGAACAGCTCTTTGAGCGGCATATAGCTCGGCTGTTGACCGCCTTGGACCGGAGCGCGTGGGCCGTTTTCATCATCAGCGACCACGGCCAGAGCTGGCGGGACGACGAACCCTATCACGGCCAGACTCTGTGCAACGACGTGCTGCGGGTGCCTCTGTACTACCGACTCCCCTCGGAAGAACCCGTCGGGCGCGAGTTAATTTCCCTCGTAGATCTTTTCCCTACTTTCCTGTCTCTGTTGGAGTTAGATCACTCCTATAACGGCTTTGCCAGCGACATCCGCTCCCCTTCTCCTCCCGAATACTACCTCGCCGAAATCGACCCCGGCCCAACCGCGCAACAAGGCCGCCAATGGTCCCTCTTCAACGCCAGCGCCAAATTCACCTGCGATCAATTGACCCAACGCGAAACCTTGGTCGAAACGTTTAGCGAGCAGCCGCGCGCGGCGTTGGACACTCGCCCATATCACCAAGCGTACGCGGCACTCAGAGCGGCTTCCAGCTATGTGCAAGCAGAGTTTGACCAGACCACGGACCGTGCCCTCTTGCACCAGCGGCTGCGAGCCTTGGGTTATATGGATTGATTTTTGTCCGGGCCGCCGACAGGGGCCAGTTATAGCGAAAAGGAGAAGCCCAAGCCCGGCGTGAAACCGAGCTTGTTGTGAATCAGGAAGCGTATCTGCTTTAGGGAAATGTCGAGCTTGCGCTGATTCCTGTAGGCTGCTGTGCGGCCAGCTCCGAGTATATTGGCATAGTAGAACATGCCCGTCACCGCCGCGCTGAGGGCAGTGACGAGATGACTCTGCTCACCTAAAGCCCCCAGACGGTAGCTGGCATACGTCATATAGGCAAAACTATTGACCAGTATAAACGCCTGTGCCGCATCATAGTAGTGGCGGACATATAACTGGCCGAGACCTGGGCACAATGCGGAGAGGATTGATGCGGTCCGGGCACTTTGCCGCGAGCCTCTGTATGCGTCGATTTCTCGTAGGATTTCCCGTGAGCCGAGCGCAATCGCCTCTCCTTCGCGCTCCCTGATAATGGACTGGAGAAGGTCAGAGGCCGCCGCCAATTTGACCTGTTGAACGTTGCTATACGCGGCCCAAACCAAGCCCGCGCCGTCGTTTTTCATATTCTCGGCCAGAGAAAAACTCGCAACAGCTTTATCGTAGCGTCCGAGTTGTAGGTAGCTCGCGCCGAGGTACATCTGCGCTCGGTAGAGAAACGTATCAGCGGCGGTAGCATCGGCTATGTACTGCTCCAAGTATTCTACCGAAGATTTGTACTTTCTGCTTTTTTGGTACGCCTCGCCAATTTTGAAGACGCACAGAGCTTTCATTTTTGGATCGTCCGCAAAATAAGCTGCTTGCTTGAGCACGGAGATGCCGCGGTAATAATCCCGCTGCGCTACCAAGCTATTGGCGTAACCAATCAACTCGTCGCTGGACGTATCGCTGTCCCCGAGCAGCGCACTAGGAACGGACAACAGCACTGCATATATGGCGACTAGCTTACTCTTCAATTTCGTCCCGCTTGTCTGACAAGTAGAAAGAGTCGTCCAATTTCAGCTTAATGCGGTTGTTTCGCCAAGTTTCGCGCAGTAAATAGAGGTGTATTACACCAGCATGTTCGCGGAAATAGTGCCGGTCGATGAACAGAGCAACTCCCCGAACAAAGCCGAATCGCTCTACTGCCTTTTCGGCAAAGTGGGAACATGAAATGTGGAATGGGCAGCGGTCGGTCGATTGGCTCGCTATGTGTCGTCGGTAGAAGTGAATGGCCGGACGGGCAAGCGATTTGAACAAGTCGGGAGGCGAAGGCCGCAAGGAAGTAGGATCAGCTACAGGCAGATCTTCTGGCTCCCACGGTACTTCGATCTCGGAGGCGTACTCGTCAGCAAAAGCACTTAGCGGGACCAACATCAAAATCAGACTGACGATACATATCGCCTGTGCTAACCGCCAAGGGAAATGATTTCGTTTGAACAAATCGCGTCGGCTAAAAATGAAAAAGTGTGGTACGGATGACTATCATCCGTATCCTTACCTTTTTCGATTGTTTCCGTTGACCGATGCCGGTATCATCTCAACAGTGGCGTGCTGATGCTTACCATTCTCATAGACAATGGTCAAGAAGGTGTAAATAGCGGTATCGCTCCCATCCAGCGAGGTGGCTTCTTTTAGCTCCACATGGATATAGCTCGGTTCAAATTTGGATTCGAATTCGGTGGTTGAGGAGGGCTCATATTCTCCCTCCCCCAACGTTACAGCAGCGGTCAGCATAACACAAGCTAATTCGCCGCAGAATTCGTCAAAGTTATGATCAATATCAGTAATGCTTCTTACCGGAATTGTCTGAGGTTGGTAGCCGGCAAGGCTGATGGTGACGGTGTAGTCCTTGCCATGCTTCAGACCGGCGGTCATTGGGGTCTGCCCTTGTCCGACGACGGTGCCGTCCATCTTTCTGATCTCGACCTTGGCACTACTTGGAGTTGAGGTTACGCTAATTGAGCGTATGGGCCCGCCGCACCCGACTACTCCCATAAGAGCACATGCCACTGTGGTCCGAGCCGCAAAGCTTAGAATGCGCTGCATAATTTCTCCTCCCTATTAGGGAATGTCCGATGCGTAAAAATATAAGAATTGGCTTTGGGGGGCCTTTTCCGTAGAGGTTTGCCCCGGCCACCTTCGGGTTAAGCGGCCTTCTAAACTGGGTCGTGCATCTGCTTAGTAGCGTACGTTTGTAATGGATGCGTTTGCAAAAAAAATACGGCCATTCCCTCTGGTCAAGCAAGAAATGTTAATTTTGAGCTTGGTGATCAACTGGAGATCAAAACGCGAGTTCAATTTGATCCCGAAAAACTAGCCTACCGAGCTTTTGCTCCTCTGCTTACCCGAACTCACGTTAATCTGAGACAACGAACTCGGGCTTTAGGGCCTGATAATCCTCTCCCAAAAGGGCAAAAATCTCGGCCCACCGGCGCGGGTAGGATGGATGGCTGTTATTGGGCGCGAAGCCCAGCTTGAGATAGCAGCGCAGAGCCGGAATGCGGAAGTCGTCGGTCAGCAGGTATATGGGTCGCGGACCTAGCGCCTTGGCTTGGGCCACGGCCGCCGCTACGATGAACTTGCCTAAGCCACGCCCCTGAAAGTCCGGGTGGACCGCAACCCAACCAATTTCCCAACAAGGCCGCAACTCGCGGGTGCGGTCGTTGCAACCCGTGCAGGCGACGAGTTGCCCCTCGCACTCGACAAAGAGTTGGACCCGGGTTCCTTCCAGTACGTCCTCTAGCCGCTGTCGGTCCCAACGGCCCAATTCGCCATTGGCCTGTAATAGAGACAACCAGCCCTCCTCATCGCCCGGCTGGTACGTCCGTAGGCGATAGCCGGCCATTTCCGGTAAGTCCGGGGCCGTCTCGCGCCCATACCAGAGGATGAGCTGAGGCAAGGGACTCAAGTGCGGCCTTCCCGACTCCGGAAGAGGGATGACTTAAACTGCTCGGGACAATGGGGCTGGAGCACGACGATTTCACATTGGGGAAAGGCCTCGGCCAAACCCGCTGGCCTCCGTTGGTCGTAGCCGAGGGCAATAATGTCGGGCGCGATTTCGCCGACGATGCGCAAAAAGTTACACCCCTCGTGGCCGAGGCAGACCTTGGTAACTTCGGGCAGCTTCGCCAGCGCAGCTTTGCGCTCCTGTTGGGATTGGTCGGGATAGTGCCCCTTGATGCGCCGGACGTTCTCGTCTCGGGCGACCACGACGAACAGTTCGTCGCCCAGCGCAGCCGCCTGGGCGATAAAGGAGCGGTGGCCTGGGTGCAGGTAATCAAAAGTGCCGCAGCACAGTACGCGAGTCTTATTCATCAGCGCGCCGGTCTATCCAATACTCGACGCCGCGATCCTTGGCAAAAATGCGGCCAAAACGGTTGGCGTCGGCGCGGTTGGCGAAATAGCCGATCCGAACCCGCACACCAGCATCGCTCTGCACGCTATAGGCCGGATAGCCTTCGTCCTTTAATTCGCGCACCTTCAGATCGGCGTGTTTCTCGTCCCGATAGACGCCGACTTGAACGGTGAATTGGCCGCCGGGATCAAAAAATACGGGGCTAGTATCACTGGTATCCTCGGCATCGCTAGCATCGCTAGCATCGCTAGCATCGCTGGCGTCGCTAGCATCACTGGCATCACTGGCATCGCTGGTATCGGCTGGGGTGGACACAGAGTCAGTCGGCGTTAAGATGACTATTTCGCTGCGGCCAGTGGGTTCGGATTCGGGGGCCTGTTCGTCTTCGCGGACATCGCTGTCGGCACATCCCCCGACCCAGAGGACTGTCCAAGCGAACATCCATAGCCGATTGGGATTCACCGCGCTCAATGTATAGCCTTGAGCGCGGCAAAGTGAATGCGGAGCGTTTCTTCGATATCCCCTTCTCCGTGGACGAGCGAGGGGAACATGCATTCGTATTGGGAGGGCGCTAGATAGAGGCCCTGCTCTAGGCAAGCCCAGAAATAGCGCTTAAA
>JAJDYK010000297.1 GCA_022825185.1 Candidatus Latescibacterota bacterium
GTTGTCGCGGCGCAGGCGGCGGAAGAAGGCGCGGGTGCTCGCGGGCGGATAGCCTTCCTCAAAGTGACAGAAGTCGAGGCCGACGATCGTGGGGACCAAATCCTCGTTTTCGTCGAGCAGGCGTTGAACCAACTTGTAGCATTCAAGCGGTGCCCAGCGCGGCAAGCTGATGATATAGCGAGCGGTAAAGTCCTCAGTACAGGCTTGGGCGATAGCGCGAGCAGTCAGCTCGTGAAACTGCGCGAAGGCTTCGGGCTGGACGTGGTCATAGGGAGCCATGGCGCGGTATTCGACGTAGCGCAGCCCTTCGCGCCGATGGTGGGCAAAGATCCGGTGCAGTATTTCTTCTGGCTGGCCCAAGACGTTCCACCAATGGCGATAGATGCAGATGGCCAAGTTGAACTTGGCTTGGAAATGGGCAAAGTCGCCGCCGTCTTCCGCGCCGTACACGCAGTGCGCCTTGAGCGCGTCGAGACATTGGCTGTGGAGCGCCTCGCGGAACAGCGCAACCGGATCGGGCCGTCGGTGATATGTGCGTTCAAAGCTATCGACAAAGAGCGACCAGTCGATTTTTTCGTAGTGGTCGCGGGCCAAGTCGAGGAGATCGGCGGCAAAGAGGCTGCCGCCGATGTGGACGTGAAGCTCGCAGGTTTTGGCAGCCTGGAGGGAGTGCTCCGTCACCCGTCACTCCAGCGAGGGCATCTCGACCGCGTCGTCGCGGCGCTCGTGCATGTTCGCTTCCATGGCCTCTGGGTAGCGATGCGGGAGGTGGGAGACTTCGTCGAGCCGGGCGTGGGCTTCGTCCGGCAGAGAAAAGCTACCAGCGAGCATGTTGTCCCTCGCCTGCTCGACAGTGCGCGCGCCAATGATGACCGAGGTAATGGCCGGTTGTTCCAACACCCAACGCAGGGCAACTTGCGCTGGCGAACGGCCCATCTCGTCGGCTACCGCTAACAGCGTCTCTAAGGTCTCGTCGGCATTGGCGGCAAAATAGCTTTGCGGGTAGGCCCAAGCATCAGCGGAACGCGTGCCTTCCAAGGTGCGCTCGCCGGGCTGGTACTTGCCCGAGAGAAAGCCGCCGCCGAGCGGACTCCACACCACCACGCCCAGTCCCTTGAGCTGACAGACGGGAATCAGCTCCTGCTCAATGTCGCGCACGACCAAGCTGTATTGCGGCTGATAGCACTCAAAACGCGCCAAACCGTTCGCGTCTGAAATCCACAACGCCTCCATCAAGCGCCACGCCTGATAGTTGGAACAGGCGGTATAGCGCACCTTGCCTTGGCGAACCAAATCGTCGAGCGCGCGCAACATCTCATCCAACGGAGTCTGAGTATCTACGTGGTGAATGTAGTAGAGGTCGATATAATCTGTCTGTAGTCGCTGGAGGCTGTCTTCGACCGCGTTCATAATCCGCACCCGCGACATCCCCGAGTCATTGGGGCCAGGCCCCATGGGGTTGAAGAACTTGGTGGCGATGACTGCATCGCGGCGGCGGCCCTTGAGCGCCTTGCCGGTGATGACCTCGGACTCGCCGCCGCCATACGAATCAGCCGTGTCGAAAAAATTGATGCCCGCGTCAAACGCCAGATCGACGATCCGCTTGGCCTCCCGCTCGTCCGTGCTGTGGCCAAAGGTCATGGTGCCAAGGCAAACTTCCGATACTTTGAGGCCGGTGCGGCCCATTCTGCGGTATTCCATAGTTGTAACTCCTAAGCTTCCACTGCTTCTCGCTGATAGTATTCCGCGAGAATCTCGGCCACTTCTGGCCGCGCAAACTCCGGTGGCAGGGTCTCGCCAGCGGCTAGCATCTCGCGGACTTGGGTTCCCGACAGGAACAGGTACGCGTCGCCGCTGTCCGGGCAGTCGCGCATCATCACCACCGCGTTGCACTTCTTGCACCAGACCGTGTGATCGCCGCGGAAAATTTCGATTTCGAGGGCGTCGCTGATGCCGTCGAAAATGGTCTGCGCGTCAAACGCTCCGTAGTAATCGCCAACGCCCGCGTGGTCGCGGCCCACGATCAGATGCGTGCAGCCGCTGTTCTGGCGGAAGATGGCGTGCAGCACGGCCTCGCGCGGACCGGCGTAGAGCATGTCAAAGCCATAGCCGGCAATCATCACCGTGTTCTCCGGGAAGTAGAGCTCGACCATCTTGCGGATGGAAGCGTCGCGCACATCGGCTGGAATGTCGCCGGCCTTGAGCTTGCCCAGCAGCATGTGGATGAGGATGCCATCGGCCTCAACGGCCTGCTGCGCCATGCGGCACAGCTCTTCGTGGGCGCGGTGCATGGGGTTGCGGGTCTGGAAGGCCACGACCCGATCCCAACCGCGCTCGGCGATCTCGGCGCGCAACTCGACAGCAGTGCGGAAGGTCGCGGGAAAGTCGCCGGGGAAGTACGAGAAGTTGAGCACTTCGATGGGTCCGGCGATGAGGGTATCTCCCGCAGCCTTGAAAGCAGCGACTCCAGGATGAGCGTCGTCGTCCGTGCCAAAGACTTGTTCAATGATGGCGGCGCACTCCGCATCCGAGAGCAGTTCAACCGAGGTAACTTCCTGGATGGCAATAACGGGATTGCCGTCCACATTGGGATCCAACAGGGCGATGCGGCTACCGGGGCCTACGCCCTCCGGAACCTGATCGCCGGGGACCATATTGACAACCGGGGTGGGCCACAGCAGGCCGTCGGCCGTGTACATGTTTGCAGCCACGCTCTTGGCATCGGCGGCGTCCATAAAGCCTGTAAGCGGGGTAAAGTAACCCGAGCCGAGCATGACGGCTGAGGATGCAGCAGCCGAAGAGACGACTACAGCGGGCAGGCCAGCGGCTTCTTCTAGCAACTGGTCTCGCACTGCATCGTCTTCGACGTAAAGTGGTTTGAGTTCTTCTGCGCCGTGGGGCTTAATCACAGTATTCTCCTTGATTAGATGGGCGTTTAATGTACGGGAATGCCGGCTTGGGCGAGGATGCGGTGGACATTAGCGGCGGCTCTGGGGTATTTCTCGTTGGGCAAGTGTTCGAGGAGCATGTAGCCGTCGGGATGGGCGTCGTGCCACAGTTTGAGCGCGGTGGCGAGGTCGAGTTCGCCGTCGCCGGGTATCTCCTCGTCGATGTGGAGCACTAAACCGGGGGACAGCTTGATGTCCTTGCAGTGCCCGACGACCGAGATGGGGTTCATAATCTCAAATATGTGCTGCAAGCGCTCAGTGCTGTTGTACACTTGGTCCAAGTTCTGGAAATGGTTGACGTAATCCATCACCACCGTCATGCGCTCAGAGCCAACCGCTTGCAGCACGTCGCGGTTTATTTCCGGCGACCCCATGATAGTGAGCAGATGCGTCTCAATGACTATGGTGACGGCTTCGGACTCGGCCTTAGCCGCCACGCGCTTGAGGGTCTCGACGAGCAGGGCGCGGGCCTCGGGCGTGAGATTGTGCCGCGACGGCGAGTACGAACCGACTGGATTGCGGCTACCCGTGCGGATCAGACAGGTGTGGGCAGCCAAGTCGCGGGCGACTTCAATGCCGCGCTCAATCTTGCCTACTACTTGGTCGCGCACCGCAGGGCCGGGATCGAACAGACACTCGGAAAAGCCAATGCCGAACTGGGGTAGCTCCATACCCGCGGCCGCAATGGTATCGCGCACTTTGTGGCACTCTGCGGCGGTGATGGCAGCCAGATTTTCCCCAGGGGCGTGAAAGGCCGTGCCCGTGAGATTGAGTTCCTTGATCGCCGCTAGGTGCTGATCGCTGATTTCGCGAAAGTCCGGGGGCAACATGCCGACGACGCCGAGCCGCATGGGCAAAGCTCCTTGTTGAAGTTGGGCAATAGACAGTCATCAAAAATTGACCATTGGTACAGATAACGTCAACACGCGAGCCGTTTGCCGAACCGGGACGGGGAGCCTACTATTTGATGCTTTGACCACTCCAACAACTTCCTAACGAACTATGACCTTCACCCTTTCGTTTATCACCGCCCTCGTCTCCGGCCTCTACACCTGCCTGTGGGGCGCGTTCAAAGACGCTCCGTACGAGGGCTTCAAGCCCAAGACCTTTCCGCGCAGCATGTACTTCCACGTGGCGATCTTTTTGCCGCTGTACTTCATCCCGTATTTCAGCGCACAATTCCAGCACCTCGGCCTCGTGCAAATGTTCTTCCTCATCATGGGTCTAGAGCGCTTCCTCGCCGAAATCTACAAGGGCTTCTTCCGCACCGAAGACCAGCAAAAGTACTTCGTCCCCTCGCGCATCACTTTCTTTGGCCGCCCGATCACCAGCGATCTCATCCGCCATAGCGCAGGGGTCCTAATCGTCGCCATTGTCTTCGCCTTCCTGCTCGTCGCCGCGCCCATCGAGAGCTTCTGGAGCTATCTGGTAACCGGGTATTGCACTGGGCTACTCGTGGCCTCAGGGGGCGCTTATAAAGACGCGCCCTTCGAGGGGTTCAAGTGGCTCAAATTCCAGCGCTCTGGAGTCGTCTTGGCCGCTTTGAGTCCGCTGTTTTACTTTCTCGGCAATCCCGAGCACCCGGTCGGGTTGGGTTTTCTCATCTACATGAACGGCGGGCTAGAGCGATTCACCGTCGAGTACTACAAGACCTATATCCAGCGCAATATGTCCGGGAAGTTCCAACCCAACCTACCCCGCATCCAGCGCGAATTAGACACCCGCGAGAAGTTCCACTACGCGGCCTTGGTGATTATCGCCGGACTGGCCACGCTCTACGCCCATGAATGCGGCGCACTATGACGCCGTAGTCATCGGCTCCGGGTTCGGCGGCTCGCTGGTGGCGCACGCGCTGGTGCAAGCCGGGCTGAAGACCGCGCTGCTGGAACGGGGCCAATGGGCCAAGCGCGACGCCGCGGACTGGGATCAGCGCACCATTTTATTGAAGAAGCGCTACCGCTCGGCCTCGCCTCTTTTGGTCAAGCAATACGGACGCCGCACCTTCCAGCGCATCTATCCCAACGAGGTCGTCGGCGGCAACTCGGTTTTTTTTGGCGGGGCGTCGCTGCGGCTGCGACCGGCGGATTTTGCCCGCTGGCCCTTGTCCTATGCAGACCTAGCGCCGTACTACGCCTGCGCCGAGCAGCTTTTAGGAGTCCACGGCGAAGCGGGTACCGATCCGCACGAACCGCCGGGACTAACCGCGTACCCACATGCCACCATTGAGCTGAGCGCACCAGCCCAGCGCATTTACCAAGCGGGGATAGACCTAGGGCTACAACCGTTCAAGATCCCACTGGCAATCAATTTTTCCGACCGCACCCGCCCCCTCTGCCTGCGCTGCATCACATGCGACGGGTTCCCCTGCAAGGTGGAGGCCAAAAACGACATGGCTTCTACCTTGCTGGCTGCTGCCTCGGCGGCCGGACTAGAGATCATCGTCGGCGCAGTAGCACGGCGGCTAGTGCAACGGAGCGGGCGCGTCGAACAAGTCGAATACGTCGATAGCACCTCCCGGCAAACCCACGCGCTCTCGGCCGACTTAGTGGTCTTGGCCGCTGGGGCGCTCAACAGCCCAGCCCTGATGCTTCGCTCGGGATTCGATCACCCCCTGATCGGGCGCTTTCTCATGCGCCACTGCAACGGGATTGCCAATTGCATCTTTCCCTTTCGCACCAATCCGCAACAGGTCTTCCACAAACAACTCTGCTTTTCCGATTTCTACGAAGACCTGCGCACAGAATTGGGCACGGCCGTGGGCGTCATCCAAGACATCTACACGCCAGCGCCCCCGATCATCCGGCACCACGCCCCTTGGGGCTTCAAGACGCTCGTCGGGCTGCTGACTGGCTATATGCAGAACTTACTCTGCATTGCCGAGGACGATCCGCGCCACGAAAACCGCGTGTCACTGTCCAGCGAGCAGGACATCTTCGGCATGGAACTGGTGCAGATCGAGCACTCCTATAGCGACGCCGACTGTCGCCGCCGCGATTACCTGCTGGCCAAAGCAGAAGCCGTATTGCGCCAAGCGGGCGGCCTGCTGCGCTACCGCTACTTGATCGATTCCTTCTCGCACGCCATAGGCACCCTGCGCTGTGCCACCGCGCCAGAGAAAGGCGTGCTCGACGTGGATTGCCGCTATTGGGGCAGCGAAAACCTCTACGTGTCCGACGGCAGCTTCATGCCGTCTTCGGGCGGGGTAAATCCAAGCTTGACCATTGCGGCCAACGCACTGCGGGTCGCCGAGCGGATATTGGAAAAACGATGAAAAAGGTCTGTCTAGTAGGATGCGGCACTATCGGTCGCCTGCACGCGAAAAACCTCGTCGGCAAGGTCGAGCTATCCTTTCACAGCCGCACGCAGACCAGCGCAGAGGCCCTCAGCCGCCAATGCGGCGGGGGGCAGGTCTTCGCATCGTACGCCGACGTCCTCGACAGCGCAGTGGATGCAGTGCTGATCAGCTCGCCGCCAGATGCCCATCGGCCACAAGTCGTCGCCGCATTGGCCACCGGCAAGGCGGTGTTGGTGGAAAAGCCGTTGTGCGCCACAGCAGACGATTTGGCCGCCATTGGCACGGCCGCAGCAGACCATCCAGATGCCCTGCTGATGATCGCGGAAAACTACTACTACAAGCCCTCGCTCAAGCTGCTCAAGCGGATCATCCAGCAGGGTTTTATCGGCCAAGTGCAACAGGCGATTATCGGCAAACGCTTTACGCAAGATGCCACGGGATGGAAAAGCAGCTACGGCGCACTGCTAGAAGGAGGGATCCACTTCGTGGCCCTCGGAGCAGACCTTTTCGCCGACGCGCCCCAGCGAGTAACCGCAGAGTTCCCCGGGCACCGAGCAGGCGAGCCAGAGCGGAATTCGATAGTGCGAGTCGAATACCCCTCCGGGGCCGAGCTGGTGTTGCGCTACGCTTGGAACGCCTCCAGCTTGACCAATGGCATCTTTCAGCACGCGCGGATTTTGGGGACCGAGGGGCGCATCGTCTTTGAGTGCAATGGGCTATACGTGCGGTTGCGAGGACGGCGCAAGCGACTCTACTTTCCGGGCATAGGGGATTTGATGGGCTACAAGGGCATGACGCAGGACTTCTTGCAGTGTTTGCAGGAGCCGGGGCGGCAGCCGTATTCGGACTTGGCGCGGGCGGAACGGGATTTGGGCATTGTATTTACAGCGTATAAAGGACTGAAATAAGATGAGCGAAGCAGAAAAAATAATCTATTCGATGTACAAGGTGAGCAAGCACTACAACCGGAAGGTAGTTATCGCCGACATTTCACTGTCGTACTTCTACGGGGCCAAAATCGGCGTGTTGGGCTTGAATGGGTCGGGGAAGAGCACGCTATTGCGGATTATGGCGGGCATCGACAGCGAGTACGAGGGGGATATTAACGTCCAGCCGGGATTTACCGTGGGATACTTAGAACAAGAACCCGAGTTAGAAAAAGGCAAGACGGTCAAGGAGATCGTCGAAGAAGGCGTGCAGGAGACCGTGGATTTGCTGCGCGAATACGAAGACATCAACGCCCAGTTCGCCGAACCCATGGACGACGACGCCATGAACGCCCTGATCGAGCGGCAGGCCACCGTGGCCGAACAACTCGACGCGACCGGAGCCTGGGATTTGGACAGTCGGCTGGATATGGCCATGGACGCGCTGCGCTGTCCGCCCGAAGACCAAGAGGTTTCCACGCTTTCGGGCGGCGAGCGACGGCGTGTGGCGCTGTGCCGACTGTTGCTCCGCCAGCCGGATATTCTGCTCCTCGACGAGCCGACCAACCACCTCGACGCCGAGACCGTGGCGTGGCTGGAAGGACATTTGCATCAGTACCAGGGGACGGTAATCGCCGTCACCCACGACCGGTACTTCCTCGACAATGTAGCGGGCTGGATTTTGGAACTGGACCAAGGACGCGGCGTACCGTGGAAGGGCAATTACTCGTCGTGGCTAGAGCAGAAGAAGGAGCGCCTGCGGCTGGAAGAAAAGAGCGAGAGCGAAAGACAGCGGACGCTGGAGCGCGAGCTGGAGTGGATCCGCATGACGCCGAGGGCCAAGCAGCAAAAGAACAAGGCCCGGATCAGGGCCTACGAGGAATTGCTAAATCAGGATCGAGTGCAGCGGAACGAGGAGGTGCAGCTCTACATTCCGCCGGGCCCACGGCTGGGCAATATCGCCATTGAGGCCAAAGACGTGAGCAAGCGCTACGGCGACCGCATTATCTTCGAGAACATGGATTTCGCGCTGCCCTCGGGCGGGATCGTCGGAGTCATCGGCCCCAACGGCGCGGGCAAGACGACCCTATTCCGGCTGATTACTGGCCAGGAGACCGCCGACAGCGGCCAACTCCGCATCGGCAAGACCGTGCAACTCGGGTATGTCGATCAGAGCCGAGAGAGCCTAATGGGGGAAAACACCGTCTGGCAAGAGGTCTCAGGCGGCGAGGAAGAGCTTGAGCTAGGCGAGCGCAAGGTAAACTCGCGGGTGTACCTCGCGCGCTTCAACTTCCTCGGTGCCGACCAGCAACAGAAGGTTGGCACGCTTTCGGGCGGACAGCGCAATCGAGTCCATCTGGCCAAGGTGCTCAAGGAGCAAGCCAATGTATTCCTGCTCGACGAACCGACCAACGACCTAGACGTGCATACGTTGCGGGCGCTGGAGGAGGGGCTGGAAAACTTCGCCGGCTGCGTCGTGGTCATCAGCCACGACCGATGGTTTTTAGACCGCATCGCCACACACATCCTAGCCTTTGAGGGCGACAGCCAAGTCTATTGGTTCGAAGGCAATTTCTCGGAGTACGAGGAAAACAAGAAAGCGCGGCTAGGCGAAGATTCGGTTGTGCCCCAGCGGGTCCGCTATCGGCAATTGACGCGGGACTGATAAGGAGATCCAATGGAGGAACTAATAATTTTCGTAGATGTACCAGAGACGATCAGATTCTTCGACAAAACCCCCGAGTACTCAATTGGGCAGGCAACTAGTGTGGGTTCTGTCGGCGGAGCAACGCTCGATCAAATCGACCCATTAGCTTGGCCTTGACAGTCGGTTGTTGTCGAGGCTGCCCAGTTCGAGCGGAATCGGGCCGCTCAAATCATGCGTGGCTCCATTCTGCGTGTACAGTGCATACCGACAGTTTTATGCTCCGAACCGTGATCTTAGCATCGGATCGATCAATGGCTACACGAGCGACTGGTTCTCCGCTTATGTAGCAATCGATGACAGGCGCATCTCGTTCAAAAACTCGTAGGTCAGCCTGTTGGATGGAATCAAATACGCTAACTGGAATCTCCACGAGTTGGTAACGCGTTGGGGCTTCATCAGAAGCTCCCCGGAAAGCCCGTAACATGACAATCTCTGTCACTTTCTTCTGATATTCTTTGAATAAGGAAAGCGTTTTATCTTGTCTATCTCTTGGTGTGCGAGCATCTTGAATCCAAGCGGCCTCCGTTAATTTCGAGATATGCACGGTGGATTCAGACAGCGTTTGTGCTGCTGTAGATTTTAGCGACAGACGTCGCACAGAATCTCCCGGATCAACAGTCATATCTACGAAGCGCTGTGTAGGCGATCCCGGAGGATCAACAGACCACTGCATGTAGGCGCAGGCATTCCTGAATACAGTCTCAAAGGCTCTGTCCTTCAAAGGTTCTGTAGTAGCTCCGTGGTGAACCGAAAGGGCCAACCCAAAATACTCGATCCAGTCGTTGGCGTTAGTTATCCAAGTTCCAGCGACACCAATGTCCACGCGCGGAGGGTTGGCCAAAGAATTGACCATCCTTGATACAAACTCCACTTTGACCGGCGAAAAACTATCAAGCTTCGCTTTGAGCTCGTCTAATGTCATTGAGGACGCATTCGTTGCTCAATGAGATTCACAAAAGAATGTTTAAGTTCGATGCCAATCCATTTTCTACCTAAATCACGAGCGGCTAAGAGAGTCGTTCCTGATCCCGCATAAGGATCTAGTACCACGTCATCTTCACGACTCGTGATGGCCACACATTGCTTCGCGAGAGCCATAGGCATCATAGCTGGGTGATCATCCTCATCTCCGTTTATCCGTTTGGTGGGCATTGTAGGAATATCCCAGACGGTGCGCAGTCTCCGTCCTCGTGGTCCACGCACCGCACCGATGTCGTAGTAATAGTTCTGCCGTTTTGACAACAAAAACACTGTTTCATGAGCCTTAGTGGGTCTGTCGAGGACGGACTCAGGATGGGCATTTGGCTTATGCCAAATAACCTCTGAACGTAACCACCAGCCAGCATCTTGAAGTGCAAAAGCTATCCGCCAAGGAATACCGATTAAATCTTTGGCCTTAAGGCCCGCAGGGGTTGGTGGACGAACGCGCATCGCACGAGCACGGTTCTTTTTATCTGGGGCGCGGTACCGACGGTTGCCAGACGTGAAGACGTCC